>NZ_JALPKP010000047.1:0-43638 GCF_051383635.1 Geodermatophilus sp. CPCC 205506
CCCCGACCAGCCCCTGTTCCCCGGCCACAGCAGCGACGACCCCGCCGGCATCGGCGCGACCGCCGCCGCCTGAGCCGGACGGTGGACCCGGGCCGGGCCGGGGTCCACCTGGTCAGCGACGCCGGTCGTAGGGCAGGAAGTCCGGCCCGTACCGCTCCCGGGCGATGATGATCTTCTGGATCTGCGCGGTGCCGTCGGCGATCTCCACCGCCATCACGTCACGCAGCCGCTGCTCGAGCGAGTACTCCTCGGAGTAGCCATAGTTCCCGTGCAGCAGGAGGCAGTCCTTGACCGCACGGCTGGCCATCGCGGGGCCGTACCACTTGGTCATCGCGGCCTCGGCGGTGTGCCGCTCCCCCACGGTGCGCCTCCAGAGCGCCGAGTAGCACAGCAGCCGGGCGGCCTCGAGCGTGGTCAGGTGCTCGGCGAGGGGGAACGACACGCCCTCGAAGCGGGACAGCGGTGACCCGAACGCCTCGCGCTGCCGCACGTAGTCGGCGGTGAGGTCGAGGGTCGCCTGCGCGCACCCGATGCCGGTGAGGGCCAGCAGCGGCCGGGTGAAGTCGAAGCCGCCGAGCACGTTGCGGAACGCCGACCCCTCCGGCCCGAGCCGCGCGTCGGCCGGGAGCCGGACGCCGTCCAGGTGCAGCACTCCGCGGCCCATCGGCTTCCACCCGGTGTCGGGGATGTCGGACTTCCCCAGACCGGCGGCGTCGAGGGGCAGGAGGAAGGTGGACACCCCGACCGGGGCGCCGTCCCGCACCGTCCGTGCAGCGATGATCATCGCCTGCGCGTGTGCGAGCATCGTGACCGACGTCTTCTCGCCGGTCAGCACGTAGCCGTCGCCGTCGGCGACCGCCGTGGTGGTGACGGCCGTCGCGTCGGACCCGGTGGCCGGCTCGGTGAGCCCGAACGCGACGTACACCTCCCCTCGCACCAGGGGGTCCAGCCACTCGCCGCGAACCCGCGGCGAACCGTGGGCCGCGATGAGCGAGCTCATGAGCATCACCGGGATCGCCGCGTTGCCGAGGTTGAAGTCGGCGTAGGCGAGCTCCTCCACCGCCAGTCCGGCGGCGACGAAGTCCTCGCGGTCGAGCGGGTTGTGCCCGGGGCCGGCGAGCAGGCCGAAGACGCCGAGGTCGGCGATCCGCCGGTGCTCCTCCCACGGGAAGGCGTTCTGCTTGGCGCGCGCCAGGTAGCCGTCCGCCAGCTCGGCTCGGGCGAACCTCCGGACGGTGTCCCGGATCGCCCGCTGGTCCTCGTCGAGGCCGAAGTCCATCTCTCGTCTCCGTCCCGCTCAGGCGGCCGGCCGGTGGACGACCTGGAGCTGGGTGAACTCCTCCAGCCCCCACGGGCCGTTCTCCACACCCAGGCCGCTGTCCTTCGAGCCACCGAAGGGCAGCGCGGGGTCCAGGGCGAGGTGGTCGTTCACGAAGGCCGTGCCGCAGTCGAGCCGCGCCGCGACGTCCGTCGCCCGGTCGAGGTCGGTGCCCCACACCGAACCGGACAGACCGAAGCGGGTGGCGTTGGCCCGCTCGACCGCCTCGTCCACCGTCCGGTAGGTCAGCACCGGCAGCACCGGGCCGAACTGCTCCTCGTCGACCACGCGCATGCCCTCGCGCACGCCGGTGAGGATGGTGGGGGCGAAGAAGTAGCCGGGCCCCTCCAGTGGAGCTCCGCCGGTCGCCGCGGAGGCGCCGTCGGCCAGCGCGTCGGCGACGAGCCCGCGGACCCGGTCGTACTGCACGCGGTTCTGGATCGGCCCGAGGTGCACGCCCGGCAGCGTCCCGGGGCCGACCCGCACCCGGCGGGCGCGCTCGGCGAGGACGTCGACGACGGCGTCGCGCAGCGACTCGGGCACGAAGACCCGCTTCACCCCGGCGCAGATCTGCCCGTTGTTGATGAAGGCCCCCCAGAAGAGACCCTTGCCGATCGCCGCCGGGTCGGCGTCGTCGAGCACGATCGCCGCGTCGTTGCCGCCCAGTTCGAGGGTGACGCGCTTGAGGTCCGGCGCGGCGGCGGCCATGACGGCCTTGCCGGTGGCCACGGACCCGGTGAAGCTGATCTTGCCGACCGCCGGGTGGCCGGTCATCCACGCGCCGAGGGCGTCCCCGCCGCTGACCACGCTCACCACGCCCGGGGGCAGCACCTCGTTGACGACCTCGCCGAGTCGCAAGGTGGCCAGCGGCGTGTAGGGCGAGGGCTTGAGCACGACGGTGTTGCCCGCCCGGAGCGCCGGGCCGAGCTTCCAGCCGGCCAGCAGCAGCGGGTAGTTCCACGGCGTGATGGCCGCGACGACGCCGATCGCCCGGCGGCGCAGCCGCGCCGTCCTCCGGCCGTCGTCGAGGATCGTCTCCTCGCCCAGCTCGAGGGCGGCCGCCGCGCGCAGCCAGCGGGACGTCTCGCTGACCTCGATGCCCGCCGCGGAGAGGGGTTTCCCCTGCTCGGCGGTGAGCAGCGCGGCCAGCTCGCCGGCGTGCGCGTCGATCGCCTCGGCCATCGCGTAGAGGGCGGAGACCAGGGCGGCCTCGTCGGCCCGCCAGGCGCGGCCGGCGGCCGTCGCCGCTGCGAGCGCGGTGTCGAGCTGCTCGCGGGTGCAGTCGGGGGCGTCGGCGAAGACCGCGCCCGTGGCGGGATCGACCACCCCGAACGTGGCGGGCGCCTCCGTGGCCCGACCGCCGATCGTCGTGCTCGGACCACTCATCGATTCCTCCTGCAGGCCACCGGTTCGCAAAATCACTCGACAGACTATGGCATTCAGTTTCCTTCGTTGTATAGAGTGAGGACACCACGACCGGAGGCGTCACAGCGGGTGACGCGCGGTCGGCGAGGAGGTGCGGTGGACCTCAAGGTCACCCGGTACGAGGTCGACCCCCACGGCGTCGCCACGCTCACGCTGGACCGGCCCGGGCGGGGCAACTCGTGGACCGGGCGGATGCACGACGAGTACCGCTGGATCTGCCAGCGGCTGGACGACGACCCCGCCGTCCGGGTCATCGTGCTGACCGGTGCCGGCGACGTGTTCTGCGCCGGGGCTGACTTCAAGGCGCTGGACTCCTACGTCGGCGCGACGGAGTACGACCCTGCGCTCTCCGCCGACGCGGCGCGCCCCGGGTACGGCGTCCGTCGGGAGTTCGACGCCGACATGGTCTGGCAGCTCGGTCTGCGCACGCCCCTGATCGCGGCGGTCAACGGCGCCTGCGCCGGGATCGCTGTCGCCCTGGCCGCGTTCTGCGACCTGCGCTTCGCCGTCGAGGACGCCAAGGTCACCACCGTGGCACCGCGCATCGGTCTGCCCGCCGAGTACGGACTGGCCTGGATCCTCCCCCGCCTGATCGGCGTCACCCACGCCGCCGACGTCCTCTACACCGGCCGGGTCATCCGCGCCGCGGAGATGCGGGACTGGGGGTTCTTCAACCGGGTGCTCCCCCGAGGGGAGTTCGCGGCAGTCGTCACCGAGTACGCCCGCACCCTCGCCGCGGCCTCTCCCGCCGCGGTGACCACGACCAAGCGCCAGCTGTGGGGCGACCTGCTGCACGCCGACCCGGCGGCCGCCATCGAGACCAGCAAGCGGCTGATCGGCGAGCACATGCGCACCCCCGACTACGCCGAGGGCGTCGCCGCCCTGAAGGAGAAGCGCCCCGCGCGTTTCGCGCCGCCGTCCACCGAACCCGAGGAGACGTCGTGAAGGTCCGCGTCGACCCGGCCCTGTGCCAGGGCCACAACCGGTGCTACGCGCTGGCACCGGACCTCTTCCAGCTCGACGACTCCGGCTTCGCCAGCGCGGTCGGCGACGGCACCGTGCCGCCCGGCCGGGAGGAGGCCGCCGAACTGGCCGCCGAGAACTGTCCCGAGACGGCGGTGCTCCTCGATGACTGAGTCCCCCGTCCGGACCGCCCCGCCGTGGGGCCGGGAGGTCGTCGACGGCGAGGTCGACGGCCACCCGGTCCGCGTGTACGCCCGGCGCCCACGCTCCATGGCGGAGTTCCTGCTCACCGCTCGACGCTGGGCCGACCGCGAGCTGCTGGTGCAGGGCGAGCGCCGGCTGACCTCGGCTCGGACGGAGCAGGCGGTGGCCCGGGTGGCCGCGCTGCTCCGCGAGCGCGGCGTGCGGCCCGGCGACCGGGTGGCCGTCGTCGGGTTCAACTCCATCGAGTGGATGGTCGGGTTCTGGGCGCTGCAGACCCTCGGGGCCACCGCCGTCCTCGGCAACGCCTGGTGGAGCGACGAGGAGCTCGCCGGCGCCCTGGAGCTGGCCGACCCGGTGCTCGTGCTCACCGATCGGGCGGTACGGCAGCAGGCGCTGACCTTCCCGGAGCTGCGGGCCGTCGTCGACCGGGTGGACGAACCCGCCGAGCTGGTCCTCGCGCCGGCCGACGAGGACGCGCCGGCGCTCATCATGTTCAGCTCCGGAACGACCGGTGCACCCAAGGGCGTGCTGATGTCGCACCGCGCCGTCGTCGCGAACATCCAGAACCTGCTGCTGCTCACCGGCCGACTGCCCGACGAGCTGCCGGACGCCCACCCCGGCACGGTGAGCATGCTGTCGGTCCCGCTGTTCCACCTTGCCGGGATCCAGGTCAGCTGCACCACGCTGCTCTCCGGCGGTTCTCTGGTCTTCCTGGAGGGGAGGTACGACCCGGCCGAGGTGCTCCGGCTGATCGAGGCTGAGCGGGTTCGGGTGTGGGGGTCGATCCCGACCATGGTCAGCCGGGTGCTGGACCACCCCGACCTCGCCGTCCGCGACGTCTCCAGCGTCACTTCGGTGCCCATGGGCGGCTCCGCCGTCTCCCCCGAGCTGCGCGAGCGCGTCGCCGCGGCCTTCCCCGGCATGCGGGCGAGGAACCGGGTGGGCAGCCTCTACGGGCTCACCGAGGCCGGGGGCGTGCTCGCCGCCGGCTCGGGCCGGGACGTCGCCGACCGCCCGGGGTGCGTCGGCCGCGCCCTGCCCGTGGTCGAGCTGCGGATCGCCGACCCCGACGCCGAGGGAGTCGGGGAGATCCAGGCCCGGACGCCGACGTCCACCGGCGGCTATCTCGGCGAACCGGGCGGCATCGCCGACGCGGACGGCTGGATCCCCACCGGCGACCGGGGCCGGCTCGACGACGAGGGCTGGCTCTACGTCACGGGCCGGTCCAAGGACATCGTCATCCGGGGCGGGGAGAACGTCGCCTGCGTGCACGTCGAGGAAGTCCTGCTCACCCACCCCGACGTGCTCGAGGTGGCAGTCGTCGCGCTGCCGCACGCCGACCTCGGCGAGGACGTCGGCGCCGCGGTCGTCCTCCGCCCGGGTTCCGCCGTGAGCACCGACGAACTGGCCACCCACGCCCGTACCCGGCTGGCCCGCTTCGAGGTGCCCGGCGCCTGGTGGGTCCGCCGCGATCCGCTGCCGCTCAACGCCAGCGGCAAGGTGCTGCGCCGGGAGGTCCGCCGGGAGTGGCTGGACCGCGGCGGGGCGACCACCGACGAGCGCGCGACCACTCCGGCCGGGTGAGCCCGCCCCGGACCTCGGGAGGCTCCCGCCGGGTCCGGGTTAGGGTGCCGCGGGGTACGCGGGAGCCGGACGCGGCCGGACCAGGAACGGGGTGGGGCGTGAGCGCCGTCGAGACGGATGTCCCGGCCGGTGCCGGCGGCGAGCTGGGCCTCGGCAGCGCCCGATCGGTGCTGCTGACCGTGCTGGGCGAGCTCGTGTGGCCCGAGGACCGGCCGGTGTGGACCTCGGCCCTGCTCTACGTGCTCAAGGGCCTGGGCATCGAGGAGCAGACCGCCCGCCAGGCGATCGCCCGGGGGGCGGCCGCCGGCTGGATCAGCGGCGAGCGGCACGGCCGCGAGGTGCGCTGGTCGCTGACCGACCAGGGCAAGCAGCTGATCGCCGAGGGCGCCACCCGGGTGACGGGCATGAGCGCCCGCGACTCCGGCTGGGACGGGCGCTGGCTGGTCCTCCTCGTGACCATCCCGCACACCCACCGGACGGCGCGCAAGCGGCTCTACGCCGGCCTGACGTGGGCCGGCTTCGGCAACCCGACACCGGGCGTCTGGGTCAGTCCGCACCCGGAGCGCCAGGAGGAGGCGGCCCGGCTGATCGACGAGCTGGACCTCGCCGGGCAGACCCTGTCCTTCGTCGGCCCGTCGGGGTCGATCGGCCTCGACGACGCCGACATCGTGGCGCGCGCCTGGGACCTCGACGAGCTCGCGGCCCGGTACGAGGGGGTGCTCGAGGCGGTGGACGCCCTCGACCCCGAACCGGGTGACCCGATGCTCTTCACGCACATCCGCGTGGTCGGCGAGTGGCAGCGGGCGCCGTTCAGCGACCCCCAGCTCCCCGCCGAGCTGCTCCCGGACTGGATCGGCCGCCGCGTCGCCGACCGGCTCGCGGCCCTGCGCGCACAGTGGTCGGAGGCCGTGCACGCACGGTGGCAGGAGATCAACACCGCGGACGGTGTCATCGCCGGCTGACCCGGGTCAGCTCTCCGCGGCCGTCAGCTCGGCGATGGCCGCCTCGTCGAGACCGAGCTCGGCGAGCACCTCGGCCGTGTGCTGGCCCGCGCGCGGCGGTCCCGGGACCACGTCGCGGCTCGTGCTCCCGAAGCGCACGGGCGCGTCGACGCTCTCCACCGGGCGGCCCTCGATCTCGGCGCCTTCGATGCGGATCCAGGCGCCCATCGCGCGGGCCTGCGGGTCCACCACCACCTCGGCGGGGGTCTGCACCGGCGCCCACCACACGTCGTGCTCGTCGAAGACCTCGGCCCAGTGCGCGAGCGGGTGCCCGGCGAAGGCCGCGTCGAGGACGGGGATGAACTCCCGCCGGTTCTTCGAGATCGCCCGCGCCGTGGCGAACCGCTCGTCCTCCAGCAGGTCGGTGCGACCGATCGCCGCGAGGACGCGGGGCAGGTGGCGTCCGGCCTGGACGCCGACCAGGTAGAACCACCGGTCGTCCGCCGTCCGGTAGGAGTTGTACAGCGGCGTCGGGCAGACCTCGCGCGGGTAGGGCGGCCGGGGCCGTCCGCCCATCGCCTGCACCCCGAGCTCCCCGGCCAGGGCCCACATTCCGGTGCGCAGCAGCGAGGCCTCGACGAACCGGCCGCGGCCGGTCCGCTCCCGCTCGTGCAACGCGGCGAGGACGCCGGCCACCGACGTCATGGCGGCGAAGGTGTCCCCCAGCCCCTGCATGAGCGGGGCCGGCGGCTGACCCTGGGTGGTGATCTCGTGCGCGATGCCGGTGCGACCGAAGAACGAGGCGAGGTCGTAGCCGGCCCGCTCCTCGTCGGGACCGCCCCAGCCGTAGGCGGTGAGCGAGCAGTACACGAGGCGCGGGAAGCGCTCGGCGACGACGTCGGGCGCCAGCCCGAGCCGGCGCAGCGCGGCCGGACGGAGGTTGGTGACCAGGACGTCGGCCTTCTCCAGGAGGGCTTCGAGCGCGGCCCGGCCGGCGTCGGAGCGGACGTCCAGTTCGATCGAGCGCTTGCCCCGGTTGGCCGAGGTGAAGGCGCCGTTCGGTGCGTCGGGGTTGGCCCCCATGGCCCCCCAGATGTGCCGCATGGGCTCACCGCCGCGCGGCTCGACCTTGACCACGTCGGCACCCCAGTCGGCGAGCACTCCGCAGGCGGCGGGCCCCGCCATCCAGTGCGCGAGCTCGACCACCCGGAGGCCGGCCAGCGGCGTGGGCGCCTCGCTCATCGGGCCGCCGTCGCCACGGCCCCGGCCGGCTGCTGCGCGCGCTCGACCACGACGGGCACGTGCTCGGGCCCGCGGGTCTGTCCACCACTCCAGGTCACCTCGGCACCCTCGGCCAGCCGGAAGGCGGGCATGACGCGCAGCCACTCCTCGAGGGTGACCTTGACCTCCAGCCGGGCCAGGTTGGAGCCCAGGCAGCGGTGCGGGCCGGAACCGAACGTCAGGTGCCGGTTGCGGCGCCGGTCGACCTGCACCTCGTCGGGCTCGGTGAAGACGGCGGGGTCGCGGTTGGCCGCGGCGAAGGGCAGCACCACCCGCTCACCGGCGTGGATGCAGCGGCCGTGCAGCTCGACGTCCTCCGTGGCCAGCCGGCCCACGGTCACCGGCGCGTAGTAGCGGAGGAACTCCTCGACCGCGGTGTCGATCAGCGACGGGTCGGCGACCAGCCGCTCGCGGTCGGCCGGGTTGCCCGCGAGGTGCCACAGCGTCGAGCCGATGGCACTCCAGGTGGTGTCGGCGCCGGCGATGAGGACGAGGAACGCCGCCCCGATGCGGTGCTTGCGGCTGAGCGGCTCGCCGTCCATCTCCGCCGTCGTCAGGTAGCTGAGCAGATCGGTGCCGCCGGTCGGGGCGGCCGCGCGCTGCTCGAGCAGGCCGGCGAGGTAGTCGATGATCTCGCGGACCGCCTGGGCGCGGACGGCCTGGTCTGTGGGGCCCACCCGGATCATCCGGATCATCCAGTCGTGGAACTGTCCCCCCGGGGGTACGCCCAGGATGGAGGTCAGCACCGTGAGGGTGAGCGGCTGCGCGTAGTCCTCGATCACGTCGCCGGAGCCGCGCTCGGCCAGCGCCGCCACCAGCCGGCGCGCCTCGGCGCGGATCATCGGCTCCATCTCGGCGACCCGCGCGGGCATGAAGTAGGGCATGAGCACGTCGCGGTGCGCCTTGTGCTCCGGCGGGTCGGAGGTCAGCGGCGGGAGGTACAGACCGCCCGCCGACTCCAACGGCCCGGCCACCTCGATGGCCCGGGAGGTGAAGCGCTCGGCGTCGCGCGCGGTGTCCCGGACGTCGTCGTAGCCCGCCAGCATGTAGGAGCCGCCCCACTTGTCGGTGTGGGCGACCGGGCAGCCGGCACGCATGGCCGCGTACTGGGTCTCCGGATCGGCGCGGAACTCCTCGGAGTAGAGGTCGTAGCCGTCGGCCGGGTACACCACCTCGTTGGTCATACGGGAGAATCTACGCCCTAGGTAACTGACTGTCGATAGCTGTAAAGTGTCCTCGTCTGCTCGTCCGATCCCCTGAGAGGTGCCCGGTGCCGGAGAACGTCCGCCTGGAGAAACACGGCCCCGTGGCCCACCTGGTCCTCGACCGTCCGGAGAAGCACAACGCGCTGCGGTTCGACGACCTCGACGACCTGGTCGACCTGCTACACGCCGCCGAGGACGACGACGACGTCCGGGTCGTCGTCCTGCGCGGCGAGGGGCCGAGCTTCTGCGCCGGTCACGACTACGACGACGCCGTCCGCTCCTACGGGCTGGAGCCCGGCCCCGAGGGCGAGAAGCCGCGCCGCCCCAGTCAGCGCAGCCGGCTGCTCCGCGACCGCCGGCTCGGCGCCGGCTACATGGCCTTCCACTACGCGCTGAAGCCGGTCATCGCACAGGTACAGGGCGCGTGCACCGGCGCGGGCCTGTACCTGGTGGAGCTGGTCGACCTCGCGATCGCCACCGAGACCGCCCGGTTCAGCCACGCCGAGCAGCGGCTGGGGTTGGCCGGCAACACCTGGCACCTCAACACCCAGATCCTCAAGTACGGGCCGAAGCGGGCCCGCGAGCTGCTGCTGCTCGGGGACACGTTCGACGGCGTCCAGGCCGCGGAGTGGGGGCTGGTGAACCGGGCCGTGCCCGAGGAGGCCCTCGCCGCGACCGTCGAGGAGTGGGCCGGGCGGATCGCCGCGCACCCGCGCGACGCCCTGGTCACGGGCAAGGCGATGTGGCAGATGGCGCTGGACAGCCTGGGGGGCTCCCAGCAGTTCGCCCGCGGCTACGTCGGCCACACCCTCGGCACGAACCTGCGCCTGGAGCCCGACGAGTTCAACTTCCTCAAGGAGCGCGCGCGCCGCGGCACCCGGGAGTCCTTCGGCGACCGCGACGAGCACTACTCGGGCTGACCGCCGGCTGACGCCCAGGGGGCCCGGGAGCCACTCGGCTCCCGGGCCCCGGAGGTCGACCGCTCGGGTCGATCAGGCGTGCTCCACGGCGGACAGCGGGGTCAGCACACCGGCGTTCACCTGGTCCCGGAGGACGAACTTCTGCACCTTGCCCGACGGGGTCATCGGGTAGGCCTGGGTGACGAACCAGTGCACCGGGACCTTGTGTGCGGCGATCCGCTCCCGGCACCAGGCGCGCAGGTCCTCGGCGAGCAACGGGGAGGACGGGTCGGCCGGGCGCACCACCGCGGCGATCTGCTCACCCCACCGCTCGTCCGGGACCCCGATGACGGCGACCTCCGCGACCTGCGGGTGGGTGAACAGCAGGTCCTCGATCTCCCGCGGGTAGATGTTGATGCCACCCCGGATGATCATGTCCTTCAGCCGGCCGGTGACCCGGAGGAACCCCCGGGCGTCCATCGTGCCGAGGTCCCCCATGTGCAGCCAGCCGTCGGCGTCGATCGTCGCGGCAGTCTCCTCGGGGAGCTCGTAGTAGGCCAGCATGGTCTGGTAGCCGCGGCAGCAGATCTCCCCCTGCTCGCCGATGGGCAGTGTCTCCCCCGTCGCCGGGTCGACGATGCGCACCTCGAGCTCGGGCAGCGGCTGCCCGACCGTGCCGGCCTGGTCGGCCGGGGAGTCCGTGAGCCGGGTCTGGCTGATCACGCCGTGCATCTCGGTCTGCCCGAACAGGATGCTGAACCGGCAGCCCAGCCGCTCCATGACGCGGTGCACGAGCGTCTCGGGGACCGCGGACGCGCCGGACATCATGGTCTGGATGCTCGACAGGTCGCGGGTGGCGCAGTCGGGGTGCTCGAGGACCGCGATGAGCATCGTCGGGACCATGAGCGAGTGCGTCCCCCGGTAGGTCTCGAACAGCTCGAGGGTCAGGCCCGGGTCGAAGCCGGGCATCACCACATAGGTGCCGTGCACGGCCAGCGTGCCGAACTCCGTCACCGCTCCGCCCCCGATGTGGTACATCGGCATGGCGTTGACGCAGACGCCGCCGTCCTCCATCCCGGCGCGGAGCGCGACGAAGTGCGCCTCGTTCACCAGGCCCTTGTGGTGCAGCAGCGCACCCTTGGGGAACCCGGTCGTTCCGGACGTGTACTGGATCTGCACCGGGTCCAGCGGTGCCACGGCCGGCAGTTCCCGCCCCGGGTCGCCGGAGTCCAGGAACGTCGACCAGTCGGTGAAGGAGACGGTCTCGCGCAGCGCGGGGGTGTGCGGACGGACCTCGGCGGTGATCGCCCCCAGGTCGGCACCGCGGTACTCGTCCACATGGAACATCCCCACGGCCCCGGACTGGGCGAGCACGTACTGCAGCTCGTGTGACCGGTAGGCCGGGTTGATGGCCACCAGGACCATCCCGGCCATGGCGATCCCCTGCTGCAACACCACCCACTCGGCCGCGTTCGGCGCCCAGATCGCGATCCGGTCCCCGGGCTCGAAGCGGGCGAGCAGGGCGCGTGCCACGCGCTCGACGTCGGTCAGCAGCCCGGAGTAGGTCCACTCGCGGCGGGCAGCGGGATCGGGGACGGCGTCGACCAGGGCCAGCCGGTCGGGGGCGGCCGCCGCCGCCTCGCGGAGGAGGTCCCCCACGGTGATGTCGCGGACACCCGAGCTGGGCTCCGCCGGCCAGTAGGACTGCTCGAGGTGTACGGGGATGGCGGTCATCTGCTTCTCCTGCTCGCACCGGGGCCGTCAGGGCGCGGCGTTCGGGACTGGCCGCATGACGTCGAGCGAGGCGCCGTCCCCGCATGGTGAACGGGTGTTGCGGCCATCACATCGACGGGTAACGTTATACACGTCGGGAGACCGATTGCATATAGTCGTCAAATGAGGAGGCGGTCCCACTGACCGGACCCGAGGGCGGCCCGCTGGCCGGGACGCGCGTGCTCGAACTGCCCGCACTGGGCCCCGTCCCCTTCGCCGCCATGCTCCTGGCCGATCTGGGCGCCGACGTCGTCCGGGTCGACCGGTGCGAGACGGTCGACGTCCCGACGGACAGCGCGCTCGACGCCGTCCTCACCGGTCGCGACGACCTCGGTCGCAGCCGCCGCCGGATCGCCGTGGACCTGCGCCGGCCCGAGGGCGCCGAGGTCGTCCTCGCCCTGGCGGAGCGCAGCGACGTGCTGCTCGAGGGCTTCCGGCCGGGGGTCGCCGAGCGGCTCGGAGTCGGGCCGACGACGGTCGGCGAGCGCAACGCCAGGCTGGTCTACGCGCGACTCACCGGGTGGGGGCAGGACGGACCGCTCGCCGGAGAGGTGGGCCACGACATCGGCTACCTCGCCGTGTCGGGCGCCCTGGACGGCATCGGCACGCAGGACACCGGGCCGGTCGCCCCGCTCGGCACGGTCGGCGACTACCCCGGCGGCGCGATGCTCGCCGTCATCGGGGTGCTGGCCGCTCTCGCCGAACGGTCCCGCTCCGGCCGCGGCCAGGTCGTCGACGCCGCGATCGTCGACGGCGTGCTGCTCACCGCGAGCGTCGACCGGTTCCTGCGCCTGCGCGACGGATGGGGTCCGCGCGGCACCAACGCCCTCGACGGCGGCAGCCACTTCTACCGCTGCTACCGGACCGCCGACGACCGCTGGGTCGCCTTCGGCGCCGTCGAGCCACGCTTCCACGACGAGATGCTGCGCTGCCTCGGGATCGACCCCGAACCGGTCGACCAGTACGACCGCGGCCGGTGGCCGGAGATGGCGTCGCGCGTGCAGGCCGTGGTGGGCACCGCGACCCGGGACGAGTGGGTGGACCGGCTCGCCGGCCGCGACGTCTGCTTCGCACCGGTGCTGACGCACGAGGAGGCCGCCGTCCACCCGCACCTGGTGGCCCGCGGGTCACTGCCGGCCGCCAGCGGGTCGCCGCAGGCGGCACCGGCACCGCGGCTGAGCCGCACCCCCGCACCTGCGCCGAGGCCGACACCTCCACCGGGGGCCCACACACGGGCTCTGCTGACCGAACTGGGGATGACCGCCGACCGGATCGCCGAGCTCGCCGGCGCCGGCGTGGTCCGCCAGGCGGCGGTGGCGGCGTGACGGCGCTCGCGACGCGGGGCAACTGGTCCGAGCCCCTGGTGGAGGAGGTGGCGGAGGGGGTCCACCGCATCCCGCTCCCCCTGCCCCTGGACGGGCTGCACGCGGTCAACGTGTACGCACTGGTGCAGGACGACGGGCTCACGCTCGTCGACGGAGGCTGGGCGCTGGAGGCGTCCCGCTCGCGGCTGGATCGGGCACTGGCCGCGCTCGGGGCCGGCGTCGGGGACGTCCGGCGGATGCTGGTCACCCACGCCCACCGCGACCACTACACGCAGGCGGTGGCCCTGCGCCGGGAGACCGGCGCACCGATCTCCCTGGGTGCCGGCGAGCGGGCCGTGCTCGACCTGCTGGCCGACCCGACACGACCCAACACGGGTCGCTGGCAGGTCCAGCTCGACGGGAACGGCGCCCCGGACCTCGCCGCGCGAGTGGCCGACCTGCTCGAGGAGACCGCCACCCAGGCCCAGTGGTGGGAGCAGCCCGACGTCTGGCTGGACGGCGAGGAGCTGCACGGGGTGGGCGACCGGACGCTGCGCGCGGTGGCCACGCCGGGACACGACCGGACACATGGTCTTCGTCGACGACGCCGCGGGGCTGCTGTTCGCCGGGGACCACGTGCTGCCGCACATCACGCCGTCCATCGGCTTCGAGGCCGCCGGCGGATCCCTGCCGCTCGGCGCCTACCTGCAGAGCCTCGCCGCGGTGCGGGCGATGCCGGACGCGCGGCTGCTACCGGCCCACGGTCCGGTGAGCGACAGCGTGCACGCGCGGGTGGACGAGCTCCTCGACCACCACCGCACCCGGCTGGACGACGTCGCGGCCGCGGTCTCGGCCGGCGCGTCGACGGGGGCGGAGGTCGCCGCCCGGCTGCGCTGGACCGGCCGGGGCCGGGCCCTGGACACGCTGGACCCGGTCAACCAGGTCCTCGCCGTCCTGGAGACGATCGCCCACCTCGACCTGCTCGAGGTCCGCGGCCGGCTGCGCGCCGAGACCGTCGACGGGGTGCGCCGCTTCAGCTGCGGCTGACGCGGCGCGTCCCGCCCGGGGGCTCAGCGGTTGGTGTTGCCGGCGTCGACCTTGAGTTCGGTGCCGGTGACGTAACGGGACTCGTCGGAAGCGAGGTACACGACCGCGTTGCTGACGTCGTCCGGCTCGACCCACTGCGTGGGCAGCGCGTTCATGAACACCGGACCCAGGCTCGGGTCGGTGCCGATCAGTTCGTCCAGCCGCTTGAGCCCGCCGGTCAGCGCCGTCCTCACCCCCGCCGGGTGGACCGTGTTCACCCGGATCGAGTGGCGCGCCAGTTCGTTGGCCATCGCCTTGGCGAGGCCGACGACGCCGTGCTTGGCCGCCGTGTAGGGCGCGAAGAACGGCGTGCCCTTGAGTGCCGACGTCGAGCCGACGGCGACGATCGACCCACCGCCCACGGCGATGAGGTGCGGAGCGGTCGCGGCGATCGTGTTCCAGGTGCCGGTCAGGGTCGTGTCGACGACCTCGGACCACACCTGCGGGGTGACCTCGTGCCAGGCGTGCAGCTTGCACACCGCGGCGTTGGCGACGACGACGTCGAGCCGGCCGAACTGCCCCACGGCCTCGTCGACGGCGGCGCGCAGCGCGTCCGCGTTCCGGATGTCGGCGGTCACCGGGAGCACCCGCCGGTCCTCGGCCTCGACCAGCCGGGCGGTCTCGGCCAGGTCCTCGACCGTCGCCATCGGGTAGTCGATCTCGGCATAGGCCCCCGGGACGTCGACGGCGATGACGTCGGCGCCCTCGCGGGCCAGGCGCACGGCGTGGTTGCGGCCCTGGCCGCGGCCGGCGCCGGTGATGAGCGCGACCTTGCCGGCCACTCGTCCACTCACGCTGGGGTCCTCTCTCCGATCGTCAGGTCGGCTGCGTCGCGAGCTCGCGCCGCTCGGAGACCACCGACCGGGCAGCCGCGGCGTCCCGGGGGCGGTCGACGGTCAGGACGGCGGTGACCGCACCGGCCGGGTCCAGCCACGTGACGGTGCGCCCGGGGCGACCGTCCTCGGGAGCCTCGACGGGCCGGTCGGCGGCACCGTGCGCGCCGACGTACTGCAGCTTGGCGCCGAACTGGTCGCTCCAGAAGTACGGCACGGGGTCGTGCACGGGCAGCGGGTCGCCCGGCGCGCCCAGCAGCGTGCCGGCGGCAGTCGTCCCCGCACTCCCGGCGTCCTCCCAGTGCTCCACGCGGACCCGCGCCCGAGCTCTCGGCGACCAGCGCGCGGCGACGTCGCCGGCCGCGACGACGCCGGGGACGACGACGCCCCCGGACGACGCCCGCAGGTGCTCGTCGACGGCCACCCCGCGGTCGAGGTCGAGCCCGCTGCCGGTCATCCACCCGGTGTCCGGGCGCACCCCAGTCGCGGTGACCACCACGTCGGCGGCGACGGCGCTGCCGTCGGTCAGCAGCACCCCACCGTCCTGGACCGCGGCGACGGAGACGCCGAGCCGGAGGTCGACGCCCGACCACCAGGGCAGGAAGGACGCGCCGACGTCGGCTCCCAGCGCACCGGCCAGCGGCGCCGGCCCGGCCTCCAGGCAGGTCACCGCACAGCCCCGGGCGAGCGCGGCCGTGGCCACCTCGGCGCCGATCCAGCTGGCGCCGACGACGAGCACACGGGCACCGGGCCGGAGGCGGTCGCGGAGCGCGAGCGCGTCGTCGGCGGTGCGCAGGGTCAGCTGCTCGCCGTCCCCCGGCAGGCGCACGGGGGCGGCGCCGGTGGCGACGAGGAGCCCGTCGAAGCCGATCTCACCGCGGAGCGTCCGGACGACCCGGCGACCGAGGTCCAGTCCGGTGACCTGCTCGCCCAGGTGCAGGTCCACGTCGAGCGCGCGCGGGTCGAAGCGCAGGGCGGTGTCGTCCCGCCGGCCGGCCAGCACGGCCTTGCTCAGCGGCGGCCGGTCGTAGGGCGCCCGCGCCTCGGCCCCGAGGACGACGAGCGACCCGGCGTACCCGCGGCGGCGCAACTGCCCGGCCGCCCGGACGGCTGCCAGGCCGGCGCCGGCCACGACGATCCGCGTCAGTTCGTCCAACACGTGGCACTCCTCTGCGTCGGCCAGGCCCTCACTCTACAGTACGGGCGTTCGAGTTGCCATGGTTGTACAGAGTTCTGCGACCCTCCCGGCGCCCGGGGCGAGAGCCGGGCGCCGGGGCAACGGTCAGGCGTCGGCGGCGACGAAGGCCCCCTCGCGCACCACCGTGAACGTCAGCGCGTCGGGCATGGGCATCCCGTCGTGGTCGTCGCCGGAGAAGGAGTAAGGCGCCAGCGCGGCACCCTCCACCTCGATGCCCGCGGTGAGCGCGTCGTTGATGGCCGGGCCGTCGGACTCGCCGGCCTGCTCGATCGCCGCGGCCAGCACACGCGCTGCGTCCCCGCCCGCCAGGTCGGCGAACCCGTAGGTCGGCGTGCCACCGGCAGCCTCCACGAGGGAGTAGAGCTCCTCCTGGCCCGCGGTGAGGCTGCTCGGGTTCAGCACGTTGACGGTGATCAGCCCGTCGGCCGCGGCCCCCGCGGCGTCGACGAGTGCCTGCTGGGACATCCCGATGCCGCCGTACATCGTCGTCTCGAGTCCGACGTCGGCCGCCGCGCGCAGGAAGCTGCTGGCCAGGCCGACCGACTGCAGCTGCAGGATGACGACATCGGGATCGGCGTCCCGCAGCCGGGTCGCCTGCGGCGTCACGTCCGTCGCGTCGATCGCGGCCGAGGCGATCTCGACGATCTCGACGCCGCCGCCCTCCTCCTCGGCCAGTTCCTGCAGCACGTTGGTGCCGTACTCGCCGTAGGCGTCGTCCTGGGTGAAGATCGCGATCCGCTGGTGGCCCTCCGCGACGACCCGGTCGAAGAGGGCGGGGATGGTCTCGCCGTCGTTGTTGGTGATCCGCCACGTCCAGTCGAGACCCTCGGCGTCGTCGGCGGTCACCGCGACCGCGGCGGCGATCGCCATGATCGGCATCTCCTGCGACGCCGCGACCGGGGCCAGCGCCAGAGTCGTGCTGCTGGTGACGGCACCGATGATCGCGACCACGCCCTCATCCGCGAGCTCCGTGGCGCCCTGGGCCGCCCGGGTCGGGTTCGTCTCGTCGTCGTAGACCACGAGTTCGACGTCCCTGCCGAGGACGCCGCCGTCGGCGTTGATGTCGTCGAACACAGCCTGCGCCGCGTCGCGCATGGGGATGCCGAACGCGGCGGCGGGACCGGTGAGCGAGGAGACCATGCCGATCCTGATCGGCTCGTCGCTGCCGCCGCCGGAGCCATCGTCGTCCCCTCCCCCGCAGGCGCTGAGGAGCAGGACCGGCACCGCAACCAGCAGTGCCGACGAGCGTCGGACCCTGAACATCCCGTACCTCCAGTAGACGGTGGTGCTCCCTCCGGGACGGCGTCCCGGCGTGGTCTGGTGCCGCACCCGCGTCCGGCAGCGGCCGGAGTGGAGGCGTGCGGCATCGCCCCGCGGCGAGCTGCTGCGCCGCGGGTGGTGTGGGTGCGGCGGTCAGCCGGCCATGAAGAGCTCGAACAGCGCGTCGGCGTCGCCGCGCAGCCGGCTGCCCGGGCCGATGTCGACCATCCGGCCGGCCGACATCACGCAGTAGCGGTCGGCGATCTCGGCGGCGAAGCCGACGTTCTGCTCGACGAGCAGGACCGCCAGGCCACGGTCCCGGAGCACCTCGAGGGCTGCCACGATGACGTCGTAGATGCGCGGCGCGAGGCCCTGCGTGGGCTCGTCCAGGACCAGCACCGTGGGGGCGGCGACGATCGCCCGGGCGATGGCCAGCATCTGCTGCTCCCCGCCGCTGAGCGTGCCGGCCGGCTGCGTCCAGCGGTTCCGCAGCACCGGGAAGAGCTCGAGCGCCGCATCGATCGACGACGCCCCCGACCGGTCCAGCATGCCGCCGAGCCGCAGGTTGTCGGCGACGGAGAGATCCGGGAACAGCCCCCGGTTCTCCGGCACCAGGGCGAGGCCTGCCCGGGCTCGCCGGAACGCCGGGAGGCGGTCGACCCGACGCCCGCCGACCGTGACCTCCCCACGTCCGGCGACCCGACCGGCGAGGCACTCGACGACGCTGGACTTCCCCGCCCCGTTCGGGCCGAGCAGCGCCAGCACCTCCCCCGGGGCGAGCTCCAGGTCGACGTCCCGGGCGACGGTGATCGAGCCGTACCGGGGCGACACCCCCCGGCACGACAGCGCGGCCTCAGTCATGTGCCCCGACCTTCCCGAGGTAGGTGTCGATGATCGTCTGGTCGGCGGCGACCTCCGCGGCGCTCCCCTGCATGAGCAGCCGGCCCTGGGCGAGCACGGTGACGCTGTCGCTCACCTCGCGGACGAAGCCGAAGTGGTGCTCGATCAGCAGCACCCCGATGCCGTCGTCGGCGAGCGAGCGGACCGTCCGCGCCAGGAGCTCCTGCGCGGCGTCGTCCACCCCGGCGGCCGGCTCGTCGAGCAGGACGTACCGCGGCCCCATGGCGACGGCACGGCCCACCTCGAGCAGCCGCAGCATCCACACCGGGACGTCGGCCGCCCGCCGGTGCCGCGCGTCCTCCAGCCCGAACTGTCGCAGGACCTGCTCGGTGCGCTCGCGGGCCTGCACCTCCCGCCGGCGCATCGCCGGCGTCCGGAGCAGGGTGGCGAGCAGGCCGGAGCCCGTGGTGGACCAGGCGCCGACGAGCACGTTCTCCCCGAGGGTGCGGTCCAGCTCGACCCGCGGAGTCTGGAACGTCCGGGCGATCCCACCCGCGGCCCGCCGGTGCGCCGGCACGCGCTCCTCCGCGGTCCCGTCGACGGTGATGCGCCCGGTCGTCGGCTGCACGTGCCCGGTGATGCAGTTGACCAGGGTGCTCTTCCCGGCGCCGTTGGGCCCGATCAGCGCGGTGACCTGGCCCTCGGGGACGCTCATCGTGACGTCGGTCAGCGCGTGGAGCCCGCCGAACCGGACGCTGACACCCTGGACCTCGATGCTCATGCCGGGCTCCCCGTGCGCGCGGCCGCGGCCTCGGACCGCTCCTGCACGACGGCCGGTCGCGCATCGTCCCCCGCCGCGCCCGACCGTCGGAGCCGCCGCCCGGCCGACCGCCAGTCCGAGCCGAGCACTCCGTTCGGGAAGAGCATCAGCGCGACGACGAGCAACGCGCCGTAGAAGACGCCGCGCAGCTCCGAAGCGGGCACCAGATCCAGGACCACCACGAGGACGGCGGTGCCGAGTACCGGCCCGAGGACCGTGCGCTTGCCCCCGATGATCACCATCATGACCACCTCGAGCGACAGCAGGACGGGGAAGGAGTCCGGCGCGAGGAAGCTGCGCGTGGAGGCGTAGAGCCAGCCGGCAGACCCGGCGATCGCGCCACCCAGCGCGAAGACCACCGACAGCCGGGTGGTGACGTCGATCCCGAGGCTCCGGGCGAGCGTCGTGTCCGTGGCCACCACGCGCAACGCCCGGCCCTGCTGCGAGTGCACCAGGTGCGACACGACCAGGACGGCCAGCACGAGCAGGACGGCGCCCGTGACGGCGGCGCCGGCCCGGTCGCTCATGAACTCCCAGGAGTCGATGCCCGCGATACCGATGAAGCCACCGGTCAGCTCACCGCCGGCCGCGATCGCGTGGCCGATCACCTCGGCGAGCAGCAGCGTCGCGACGGCGAGGGCCATGGTGGACAGCCGGACGATCACCCGGGCGAGCACGAAGGCGAGCACCGCCGGGACGACCAGCGCGGCCACCAGGCCGAGCCACAGCGGCAGCTCCCACTGCGTGGTCACGATCGCCGTCGCGTAGGCGCCGACGGCCGCGAAGGCGCCCTGTGCCACGGAGAGGATCCCCGCCTGCCCGTAGACGAGGCCGAGCGAGACCGCGACGAGACCGGTGGTGCAGACGACGAGCACCAGATCGAGGTCCGGGCGGCTCTGCCAGGTGAGGGCGAGGACGACCGCCAGCGCGAGGGCCAGCACCGCCACGGGACGGTGGGTACGGAATCGGGTCACGGCCGCTGCACCCCCACCCGCACGTCGAACCGGCCGCTGGCCAGGACGGCGACGATGAACAGGAGCGGGACGATCGGCACGACCGTCGCGGGCAGGTACCCCGCGCCGAGCGACTCGACGACCCCCAGGACCAGCCCACCGACGATCGCGGTGACCGGACCCCGCATCCCGAAGATGATCAGCGCGCCGAGGCCCAACAGCGCCAGCGGCAGACCGGCGTCGTAGGCGAGGCCCCGGCTGGCCACCAGGAGGAGCCCACCGAGGGCCCCCAGCAGGCCGGAGAGGACGAAGGCCGACAGCTGGACGAGGCGGACGGGGATGCCCATCAGCTCCGCGTCCCGCGGACTCGATGCGCAGGCACGCATCCACCGCCCGAGGGGCGTGCGCCGCAGGCCGAGGACGAGCAGGCCCCCGACGAGCAGGACGACCGCGAGGATGAGGACGCTGACCGGGCGGATCCGGAGGGGCCCGATCTCCCAGACGCCCTCGAGGAAGGGTACGAAGACGGGATCGAGACCGAACGCTGCCTGGCTGAGGGCGACGAGTGCGAAGAGGAGGCCCACGCTGGCCAGCACGGGCCCCATGTGGTCGCCCGACGGGCGACTGCGGAGGACCAGGAACACCACGCCCATGAGCCCGCCGGCGGCGGCCCCCAGAGCCAGCCCGGCCAGTGCTCCCCCGAGCCCGCCGACGGTCGCGCCGGTCAGCCCGCCGGCCACCGCGTAGCCGCCGATGGCCAGGTCCATGGTCCCGGTCGTGCTGAAGACCAGGCTCAGCGGCACGGCCATGAGTCCGTAGATCGCGCCGAGGGACAGCCCGATGACGAGGTACTCGACGAGGGTGGTCATCGGCGGCGTCGCCCCGTCGGGGCACTCGCGAGGGGTGGAGGGACACGGCGCATGGTCAGGGTCCTCTGCAGTGTGCTGTGCGTCACGCGGATGCGTGGCGACACACTACGATCAGAGATACTCAGGACACAAGAGTGTAGAGCTACATTGACAGCGACTCGACACTCGCTTCTGTAGAGCTTCAGGTCCACGGTCGCGTGCAGAGTCCGGTCGGAGCTCGGTGACGGAGCGGTGACGCGCTCTGGCCGAGGATGCCGACGCGCCGTGATCGGGGGTGGCTTGGGATGGACGTCAAGGTCGGCACCTTCAACGTGCTCAACCTGGCCCGGCCCGGCGAGCGCTACTACCCCGACGAGGCGCCGTACTCGGCCGCCGAGTACGAGAAGAAGGCGACGTGGATCGCGGGCCAGTTGGCGCTCATGAGGGCAGACGTGGTCGGCTTCCAGGAGGTGTTCCACGAGGAGGCCCTGCGCGACGTCTGCTCCCGGTCAGGTCAGTTCCCCGACGGCACCGTCGTGGCGCCGGGCGCCGACGGGGCCAGCGGTCCACGGCTCGGCCTGGCCAGCCGGCTGCCCACCGAGCCGGTCACGGCGATCACCGACTTCCCCGCCGGGATGGACGTGGCCGTGGACGGTCTCGCCCTGCCGGTCGGGACGTTCAGCCGTCCGGTCCTGCGCACCCGCGTGGTCCTCGACCCCGCGGAGGGCACGACGGCGACGTTCTTCGTCGTCCACCTGAAGTCCAAGCGCCCGATCCGCGACCCGCAGGCGCCCGAACACGACCCGCGCGAGGAGGCGCTGGGCAAGGCCCGGGCGCTGATCCGTCGCGCCGCCGAAGCGGCGGCCCTGCGCTTCCTCGTGCTCGAGGAGGTCACCGGGAACGCGCAACCCGCGATCGTCCTCGGCGATCTCAACGACGGCGCCCGCGCGGTCACGACGGACATCATCATGGGCGACTCGCCCTCACGGTTCTGGCCGCGCGATCCCGACGACCGGAAGGCCTACTGGGACCGGCTGCTCTACTCCGCCTACGAACTCACCGTTCGCCGGACCGGCCGCGATGTCAGCTACACGCACATCTTCAACGGGCACTACGACAATCTCGACCACATCCTCGTGACCCAGGAGTTCTACGAGCGCAATCCGCAACGCATCGCGGATGTGGTGGACCTGCGGTACTTCAACGACCACCTGTTCGACAGTCAGCTCAGCAACGACCGCCGCGATCGGATCGCCTCCGATCACGCGCAGATCGTCGCCGAGATCCGCCTGCGTTGAGCCCCGACCGGCGTCGACGGAGGCCTCACCCCACGCGCCATCCCTGCACCGACCCGTCGAGAGACGGCAGGTTCCGGGACCACGCCCGCGTGAGATGGCTCTCGATCGTGTACGGCCCGCTGAACGTGTCCGACTCGGCGTCGTGTTCGACCGCACCGGTGAGGACGAGGGTGGCCACGGAGTTGCCCTCGGCATCCCGGATCAGCGCGCCGCACGTCACCGCCGCGGTCCGTTCCCCCGTGGACGTCCAGGTGCCGAAGCCCGTGCCGACCAGCAGGTGCTCGGTCGAGACCGCCTGATCGGGTACCGGGTAGACCGGCGAGACCGACACGCTGGCGGTGCCGTCCGCGGCGAAGGCGGCGACCGCGTCGGCGAACAGGATGTTGATCAGCTCCCGCTCCAGCGCCGACGGCGGCTCACCGACCCGGACGTGGAGGAACCACGCGCCGACCAGGAAGGCCGCGCCGCCCTGTGGTCCGTTCATCCCGCACCTCCACCAGGACCGGATCTCCGGATCGCACCGCAGAGGCTGATCCTGCGGTCACGGCCGTCACCCGAACGTCACTGCCCCACTCCGTCAACGCCGACGTGCTGCCGGCGTGAGCTCATGGGCGCCGTAGCTGTTGTCGTCGGGGTTCACCGTGACGCCAGGGGCGACGAGCTCGTCGATGCGGTCGAGGACCTCCGTCGACAGCTCGATCCCGGCCGCCGGGAGGTAGGACTCGAGCTGTGCCATCGTCCGCGGGCCGACGATCGCCGACGTGACGCCCGGGTGGCGCAGGACGAACGCGATCGACATCTCGATGAGACTCATGCCCGCCAGCTCGGCGAGCCGCGCGAGTTCCTCGACGACGTCCAGCTTGCGTTGGTTCGCGGGGCTGGTCATGTCGAACCGGGCGCCGGGTCGAGCGCTGGACGCCGGCGTCGGGGCCGCGTCCTTCCGCCACCGGCCCGACAGCCAGCCGCCGGAGAGCGGGCTGTAGGTGAGCGTGCCCATGCCGTACCGCTGCGCGGTCGGCAGGACGTCCTCCTCGATGCCGCGGACGAGGATCGAGTACGGCGGCTGCTCGGTGACGAACCGCTCCAGCCGTCGCTCCCGGGACGCCCACTGCGCCTCCACGATCTGCGAGCCGGAGCAGGAGGACGACCCGAGGTAGCGGATCTTCCCCTGCCGGACCAGGTCGGTCAGCGCTCCGAGGGTCTCCTCGACGTCGGTGTCCGGGCTCGGCCGGTGCACCTGGTACAGGTCGATGTGGTCGGTGCGCAGCCGCCGCAGCGAGTCCTCGACCTCGCGGATGATCCACCGGCGGGAGGCTCCGCGGGAGTTCGGGTCCTCGCCCATCGGCATGAAGAACTTGGTGGCCAGGACGACGTCGTCGCGGCGGCCCTCCAGCGCCTCCCCGACGATCTCCTCGGAGACGCCGCCCGAGTACACGTCGGCGGTGTCCACGACGTTGATCCCGGCGTCGAGGGCGCGGTGGATGATCCGGACCGAGTCGGCACGGTCGTCGTTGCCCCACGGGCCGAACATCATCGCCCCCAGGCACAGGGGACTGACCTGCACGCCGGTGCGGCCGAGTGGACGGAGCTGCATGGCGGTACTTCCTTCTCGTCGTGGAGGCTACCCGCGCCCGGGCTCCTCGGTCTCCGGTCAGGGGCGGACGAGGACCTTGAGCGCGGTCCGCTCGTCCATGGCCCGGTAGCCCTCGGGGGTGTCGTCCAGACCGACCGTCCGGTCGAAGACGCGGCCGGGCTCGATGCGGCCGTCGAGCACCTCGGGCAGCAACTCCTCGATGTAGGAGCGCTGGGCGCCGGGCCCGCCGGTGAGCGTGAGGTTGCGGCCGAACAGACTGAAGCCGGCCGGCGCCTCGTCGTACTGCGGCACGCCCACCCGGCTGATCACGCCGCCGGCGCGGACCGCGCCGAGGGCCATCTCGTACGCCGAGCGGTGGCCGACGCACTCCAGGACGGCGGAGGTGCCCAGCCCCCCGGTCAGCTCGAGCACCTTCGCGATGCCCTCGTCTCCGCGCTCGGCGACGACGTCGGTGGCGCCGAACTCCCGGCCCAGGTCGGTACGGACCCGGTGGCGGCCCATGAGGACGATCTGCTCGGCGCCCAGCCGCTTGGCCGACAGCACCGCGAGGAGGCCGACCGCGCCGTCCCCGATGACCGTCACCGACGACCCCGGGCGGACCTGTCCCCGCACAGCCGCGTGGTGGCCGGTGATGAGGACGTCGGACAGCGTCAGCAGCGAGGGCAGCAGCGCCGCGTCCTCCCCCACCGGCACCGGGACCAGGGTGCCGTCGGCCAGCGGGACGCGGACCGCCTCGGCCTGCGCCGTCCGGAAGAAGCCGCCGTGCACGCAGGACGTGGTCAGGCCCTCGCGGCAGAACTCGCAGGTGTTGTCGAAGTACGCGAACGGCGCGATGACGAAGTCGCCGCGGCGGACCGTGGCGACGTCGGAACCGACCTCCTCGACGACGCCGATGAACTCGTGGCCCATCGTCGTGCCCTCGGGCGAGGCCGGCATGGAGTGGTAGGGGTGCAGGTCGCTGCCACAGACGCAGGTGCGGACCACGCGGACCACCGCGTCGGTCGGGGACTGCAGCGTCGCGTCGGCCAGGTTCTCCACCCGGACGTCGACGGCGCCGTACATGACTGTTGCTCGCACGTTCCCGTGCCTTCCTGTTGCGGTCGGTGGTCGACGGGATCCGCCGCGGGAGCGGCACCCGGTCCCGTCTCCGGTCCAGGGAAGCCCGGATGCCGTCAGCCAGGGAGAGCCTGTCGTTCCGGGTACTCGCAGTGCCTCCCTCGCGCCCGGATGAGCTGCCTACCGTGGGGGCGTGAGCAGGACCGACCTGAGCGCGGAGATCCGCGACTTCCTCAGCACCCGACGGGCGCGCATCACCCCCGAGCAGGCCGGGCTGCCGGTCTACGGCGGCAACCGCCGGGTGAAGAGACTGCGCCGCGAGGAGGTGGCGATGCTCGCCGGCGTCTCGGTCGACTACTACGTCCGCATGGAGCGGGGCGGCCTCGCCGGCGCGTCGGAGAGCGTGCTCGGCGCCCCGGCCGACGCCCTCCGTCTCGACGAGGCCGAGCGCACCCACCTGTACGCCCTCGCCCGGGAGAGCGGCGCCCGCGGCACCTCCCGCAGGCGCCCCGCCCAGTCCGCCGTCCAGCCGCAGATCCAGCAGCTGCTGGACGCGATGACCGACGCGCCGGCGTGGGTGCGCAACGGCCGGCACGACATCGTGGCGATGAACCAGCTGGCCCGCGCGCTGTACTCCCCCGTGCTCGCCGATCCGCGCCGTCCGGCCAACACGACGCGGTTCGTCTACCTGCAGGCCGAGGCGGCTCAGGATTTCTTCGTCGACTACGACCGGGTCGCCAACGACGCCGCCGCGATGCTGCGCCTGGAGGCGGGCCGCAACCCGCACGACAAGGCCCTCATCGAGCTGGTCGGCGAGCTCTCCACCCGCTCCGAGCTGTTCCGCCGCCGATGGGCCTCGCACGACGTGACGTTCCACCGCAGCGGCCAGAAGCGGCTCCGCCACCCTGTCGTCGGCCAGCTCGACCTCGACTTCGAGGGCATGGAGCTGGCCTCGTCGCCGGGTCTGCACCTCAACGTCTACACCGCCGCGGCCGGCACCCCGGCCGCCGACGCGCTCAAGCTCCTCGCCTCCTGGGCGGCCTCGCAGGAGCAGCTGCCCGCCGAGACCGCCTCTGCCGTGGCGGACTGATCGCCGCGGCCCCGACGACTCGCGGGGACCGGCCTCAGCCGCGGAGGTGGGGGCGGAGGGCATCGCGCTGTGGGGTGCCGTCCCCCGGTGTTTCGATGTCGGCATGACCAGCGACGAGGACGTTCCGCGCATCGCCACCGCAAGCCGGGAGATCGCGGCCGGCGCGGGGCGCATCTTCGAGCTCATCGCCGACCCGGCTCAACAGCCGCGCTGGGACGGCAACGAGAACCTGGCCGAGGCTGCCGACGGGCAGCGGGTCCGGGCCGTCGGTGCGGTCTTCACCATGACCCTCACGGGGGGCAGCGTCCGGGAGAACCACGTGGTCGAGTTCGACGAGGGCCGGCGCATCGCGTGGAGACCCGCAGAGCCGGGTCAGGAGCCGCCCGGGCACCTCTGGCGGTGGCAGCTCGAGCCGATCGACTCGTCGCGGACGCGCGTCACCCACACCTACGACTGGACCCGGTTGACCGACGAGAAGCGCATGTCCCGTGCCCGGGCGACCACGGCCGACAAGCTGGCGGCCTCGCTGGCCCGGCTCGCCGCCGTCGCCGAGCGGGGGTGACACGCACACCTGCCCGCCAGGTCCCACCGAACGGCTGAGGAAGCGGGGGCCGAAGGCCGTACCGGTGCGTGGGCTGCAGTGCCACGCTCGCACGGGTGGACACCACCGACGCCGGGCGTCTGGAGATCCACGGCCGGCTCGCCGAGGAGGCGGCGATCGCGGCGGTCATCGAGGGTGCCCGGGCCGGTCGGAGTGCACTGCTCGTCGTGCGGGGACCTCCGGGGATCGGGAAGTCGACGCTCCTCGAGCACGCCGTGCAGGGCTCGTCCGATCTGTCCGTCCTCAGGGCGCGCGGTGTGGAGTCCGAGACCGAGCTGGCGTTCGCCGCCCTGCACCAGTTGCTCCTCCCCGTGCTCGGACACGCCGACCACCTGCCCCGGCACCAACGCGCGGTCCTGCGGTCGGCACTGGGGATGGAGGACTCCCTGGAGGGGCCCGTCGTCGACCGGTTCCTCATCGCCGTGGCCGTGCTCGGCCTGCTGGCGACCGCCGCCGAGGAGCAACCCGTCATCTGCCTGGTCGACGACGCCCACTGGTTGGATCACGCGTCGGCGGCGACCCTGCTGTTCGTCGCCCGCCGACTGGGTGCCGAGCGCATCGGGTTCGTCTTCGCTGCCCGCGACCCGGACCGCCACTCGTTCCCGACCGCCGATCTGCCCGAGCTCCGGCTCGAGGGCCTGGACGTGGACGCAGCCGTCGCACTGCTGGGTGAGCGGACCGGTCGACCCGTCCACCACGGCGTCGCCCGACGCCTCGTCGAGTGGACCGCGGGGAACCCGCTGGCCCTGATCGAGCTGCCCTCCGTCCTCACCGTGCAGCAGCTGGCCGGGGAGACGCCCCTGCCGAGCCCGCTCCCTCTGCCGCTCAACGTGGAGCGGCTCTTCAGCGAGCGGGTGCGGCGGCTGCCCGACGACGCCCGTGCACTCCTCGTCGTGGCCGCGGCCGAGGACACGGGGCGGCTGGGCCCGATCCTCGCGGCCGCCCGGTCCTCGGGGCTGCCGGCAACCGCGCTCGACGCGGCCGAGCGCGACGGACTGGTCGCGGTCCGGGAAGACGAACTCCGGTTCCCGCACCCTCTCGTCCGATCGGCCGTCTACCAGTCCGCCACGACGTCGGAACGCCGTGGTGCACACCTCGCCCTGAGTCGGGCCTACCGGGACGTCGGCGACGCCGACCGGCGCGCTTGGCATGCCGCCGCCGCCGCGTGGGAGCCCGACGAGAACGTCGTGCGTGAGCTGGAGCTCGTCGCGGCGCGTGCGGCCGGACGGGGAGGCTTCGGGGCAGCCGGTACCGCCCTCGCGCGCGCCGCCGAACTCAGCGCGGACGGGGGCGCCCGCTGCCGACGACTCGTCGCGGCCGCCGAGAACGCGTGGATGGCCGGTCAGCTCGGCCACGCTGCCGAGCTGTTGGAGTCGGCGAGGAGATGGGGGTCCGATCCACTCCTCCGGGCCGACATCGGCCGCCTGCGCGGCTGGTTGCAGTACAGCGTCGGCTCCCCTGCGGCGGCTCGACGCATCCACATCGAGGCCGCCGGGCAGGTGGGAGGGGCCGACGGCCGCCGAGCCCGGGAACTGCTGACGGCCGCGGCCGAATCGGCCTGGCTGTCACGCGACCGCGACTCGGGGATCGAGATCCGGACGGTCATGTCGACCCTCGGTCCGCTCGAGGAGGCGCGAGACGGCCCGGCCCAGGACCTGCTGTCCGGCTTCCTGCACCTGCTCGAGGGCAACACGCGCGCCGGCGTCAGACTGATCGCCGAGAGCATCCGGTCCGCCGAGCGGCTCGGCGACGGGCAGCTCATGGCGGCCGCTGCCCAGCACGCCCTCTATGTCGGTGACGACGACGCCGCCCTGCGGTTGAGCAGAGGGGCGGTCGCGCGGGCGCGCGCGAACGGCGCTGTGGCGGAGCTCCTCTTCGCGCTACCCCGGCTCGCGCACGCGGAGTTCCTCGCGGGCCACTGGACCGCAGCCGCCGCCGGCGCCGCCGAGACCGTGCGGCTGGCTCGCGGGGCAGGCCACGAGGAGCTGTCGGCTCTACCGCTGGCCTGGCTGAGCCTCGTGTCGTCCCTGCGAGGCGACGACGAGGACGCCGACACCCACGGGACGGAACTGGAGTCGCTGGCCGACGGCCACGAGCTCGGGGTCTTCCGAGCACCGTCGTTGGAGATCGTGCGCTGGGGTCGCTCGACCCGCAGGCTGCTCTCACCCCGGCCGGCCTCCGCCCTCGTCGATCTGGAGGGGCTCGCCCACCCCGTGGTCACGGCCATGGCGACCGTCGACCGGGTCGAGGCGGCAGTCCTCGCCGGGGACCTGACCGCGGCCCATCTCTGGTCGACGCGGATGGAGGACCTCGCCGAGGCCACCGGGGCTCCGTGGGCACTGGCCTCAGCGGCGCACTGCCGGGGCGTGGCCGCGGACGGCCCGGCGGCATGGGAGCACTTCACCGAGGCGCTTCGGCACCACGACGCGGCGCGTAGGCCGTTCGCACGCGGTCGCACACTCCTGGCCTACGGGGAGGCGCTGCGCCGGGCCCGCAAGCGCGTCGCTGCCCGCCCGTACCTGGGCGCCGCCATGGATCAGTTCCAGAGCCTCACGGCGACGGACTGGGCTCAGCGGGCGCGCCTGGAGCTGCGCGCGTGCGGCGAGACGACCGCCCGGCGGGGCGATCCCTCGGCGCTGCTCCGGCTGACCTCTCAGGAACTCCAGGTCGCGCGGTTCGTGGCCAGCGGCCTGCCGACCCGAACCGTCGCCGCGCAGTTGTTCCTCAGCCCCAGGACCGTCGACTTCCACCTGCGCAACGTGTTCGCGAAGCTGGGGATCAGTTCCCGGTCCGAACTGGCTGCCCAGTCGTTCGACTGACGGCGCCGGATCCCGGCATTTTCGCCGGTACCTGCGTCTGCGGAGCCCCCTAGCGTCGGCCCGTCTAGCCACTTCTCAGGGGGGCCGCCGTGACCACCGGACTCGAACCCGATCTCCGACCCAGCTACCTGGAACACCGGGCGATGCGCATCGACGCCGGTCGCCTCACCGCGCTGGTCTCCGCGGCGCAGCCGGACGACGCGGACCGGCTGTCGGCGCTGGGCTCGTGGTACGCCGGCTACGAGGGCGCGATCCACGACCACCACACCGCGGAGGAGGCCGTCATCTATCCCGCTCTGCTCGAGCGGGATCCCTCCTTCGCCGAGGCCGACGCGGAACTCGAGGGAGAGCACCGCGTCCTCGCCGACCGCCTCGAGGTGGCCCGCCAGAGCCTCGAGCGACTTCCGTCAGCGGCCGGCGGAGGCAGGTGGGAGCGCGAGCGGGATGAGGGCGTGCGAGCCACGCAGGCACTGGAGGCCATCCTGGCGACCCACCTCCCCCACGAGGAGGAGGTCGCGTTCTCCCGGTATCGGCAGGCATTCACCTCGGACGAGTTCGCCGACCTGGGCAAGGCGGCCTGGAAGGTCGTCGGCACGCGGGCGATCGTCTTCGCCGGCCCGTGGGTTCTCGACCACGCGACCGAGCAGGAGCGAGCGGAGACCCTCGCCGCCCAGCCCTGGCTGGTCCGCGTGGTCTACCGGCTCGCGCTCCGACCGCGTTACGAACGCCTGGCCCGGCCACTGCGCAGCACTCCACCACTGCGAGCCCGCCGCACGGAGGCATGACATGCCCACGATCCCCTGGCGCACCGTGACCACGCCCGCAGAACGGGCGAGCTACCTCGTGATGGCCAGCCGGCTGCCGCTCCGGTCCATCGCGAGAGTCCCCTGGTTCATGGGGCTGACCGTGTCCGTCGTCCGGCAGCTCGAGCGGACGGACGGGCTCGTGGGCTACAGCCTGCGCGCGCAACCACTGGCCAAGACGTTCTGGACCCTGTCGGCGTGGTCCGATGAGCAGTCGCTGGCGGCGTTCGTCAGGGAGATGCCGCACCGGGCGGTCATGGCCAAGCTCCGCCCGCACATGGGCGCCACGTCGTTCACCACGTGGACCGCTCCGGGAGCGTCCCTCCCCGTGTCGTGGGCCGACGCGACCGCCCGGCTGCTGGGCACCGTCGTCCCGCCTGCCCGTCCTCGTTGAACCTCCGGACACACCGTGGGGGTGCCCCGTGATGGTGTTGGCCTTCCTCGCCGGAACGTACGTCCTCGCTCGGCTGGTCCCCTCCCGCCGGGGCCGCCGGTCCTCGCCGGACGCCGCGCGGGCTGCCATGGCGACGGCCATGGCGGCCGCGGGCGCCAGCCACCTGGCCGATCCGCAGCCCTTCGTCCAGCATCTCCCCGAGTTCGTGCCCGCCCGGGAACGGGTCATCCTGGGCACCGGGCTGCTGGAGATGCTCCTGGGAGCCGGCCTCGCGGCCCCCACCCGCCGCCGCCGGGAGATCGCCCTCGCCCTTGCCGCCTACCTGCTCGCCGTGTTCCCCGCGAACGTCTACGTCGCGGTGGCCGGTGTCCGCATCGAGGGCCTGCCCGGTGCCTCGCACCCCTGGCTGAGGTTGCCGCTCCAGGCGGTCTACGTCGCCTGGACGTTCTGGGCCGTGCCCGGCGCCTGGGAGCTGATGCTCGATCGCGCACGGCGGTTGCGGAACGTCCTGTCGGACCGACAGCACGCGGGACGCGCGGCGATGGCCCGCTGAGGAACGTCGCCGGCTGCCGCCGGTCCGCACGGCTCCCCGATACGACGCATCACGCCGGCGGCCCCCCGGTGCCGGGGAACAGCCACGTCAGGCTGCGCCGGGCGGCGCGGAGGTACTCCTCGCGGCCGCTCTCGCGGCCGTAGGCGAGGTCTTCGAGAGCGGCGCAGCGGGCGAAGAACGTGATCCGGTCGCGAAACGCCGGGGTCTCGTGGCCGTACGCGCGCAGCACGTCGTCGAGGAACGCGGGGCCGAAGTCGCGGTACGGCCGGGCGAGGTCCAGCGCGGGGTCGGTGACCGCGGCGTCGGCCCAGTCGATGATCCCGGTCAGCCGACCGCCGAGCTCGAGGACGTGCTCCGCTCCGAGGTCGGCGTGAGCGAGCACCAGAGCACGTGCCGGGCGGGGCCGGGAGGCGTGCAGGATCCGCAGCAGCGGCGCGGGTCCGCCGAGGTCCTCCAGCCACGCCGCCGGCTCGGCGGGGTCGACCGCGGCGCGGTTGCCGACGTCGGCCGGGTCGATGGCGTGCAGCTCGCGGAGGACCGTTCCGAGGCGCGCCGCGGCGCCCTCGGGTGGTGTCCGTCCGAGCAGGGGCCGGCCGGGCAGGAGCGGGTAGGCGATCACCCCCTCGTCCGGATCGGCGAACAGGGGCGCGGGTACGGCGATGGACACGTGCCCGGCGACCAGCCTCAGCAACGCGGCCTCGCGGGCCACCTCAGCGGCCCCGTCGGGGTCGGCGACGCGCACGACCAGGTCCCGCGCCAGGAACGCGCGGTGGTCCAGCCCGCCGCCGAGCTCCTGCAGGTCGGCACCGCGGTACCCCGGGGCGTGGACGGCGACCGCACGCGCCGCGCGGGTCCGGAGGGCGTCGCCCACCTCCGGACCGCCGGTCCGATCCGTGGTGCTCATCGTCGGGACCCCGTCGGGTACGCGGATCCGGTCCCCCCTCGCCCCGTCGCGGACGGGAGGACACGGCACAGCACCACCGCGACGGCTCCGGTCAGCACGCCCACGAGGGTGCCGGTGACCAGGCTGGAGAGGACGACGCTCGTGCGCAGGACCGCCTCCTGAGTGCCCGGGTCGACGGGCACGAACACGAAGAGCGCGTTGACGACGCTGCCCTCCTCGATCACCCCGAGATCGTGCAGCACCACCCGTGGTGCGGCGAGCGCGGCGAGCGTTTGCTGGTGCCCTCCCTCATCGCGCGCCTGTGGATCGGCTGGGTCGGCTTCTCCCGGGCTCCGGGGCTGCGCGGGCTCCGAGGTTCTTGCCAGGTTCGGGCCAGGCGGCTGCCAGGTGGCTGCGCGAGGTTGCGACGCGTCGGCGGGGGGTTCCGGCTCAGAGAGGGGCCGGGCCACACATGAACCTGACAACGCAGGACCTGGTGATCGTCGCGATCCTCGCCGCCCTGATCCTGGCGATCGGACTCGCCCTCTGGAACGCCGGCCGGGAGAAGTAGCCCTTGGGGGCGGTCAGCCGAGGCTGCCGGGTGCTCCCGTGTGGAGGCAGCGCAGCCACGCGCAGTGGCTGCTCTCGTCCTGGTCGGGGTCGCTCCGGGCGACCGTGGCGACGCAGTGCAGGCCGGTCCAGATGCCCCCGCCGAGCAGGCCGAGCAGGACCAGCGTGGTGACCGGGAGCGCGGAGGCGGCCACCAGCCGGACCGCCACCCCGCCGAGCGCCAGCGCCGCCGCCGCGGTGGCGACCCACGCCACGCGAGCTCCGGTCACGGCCACAGCGTGGCCCGCCGCGGGTTAAGGCCACCCCAAGGAGGGGCCAAGATCGCCGCGCCCGCACGGCACCACGGGGGCCGTGCTGCCGCCAGGATGCCGGGTCATGAAGTACGTGATGACCTACCGCGCGGTCGAGGACTTCCTGCCGTTGGCGCAGCAGCACGGCCCGGCGCACGTCGCCCGGCTGCACGAGTTCCGCGACCGCGGCGTCCTGCTGATGGTCGGCACCTTCGACGAGCCGATGAACGGCGATGCGATGGGTGTGTTCACCAGCCGCGAGGCCGCCGAGGAGTTCATCGCCGGTGACCCGTTCGTGCAGAACGGCGTGGTCGCCGGCTGGACGGTGCGGCCCTGGAACGAGGTGCTGGCGCCCTGACCGCTCACCCGGACGGGTGACCGGACACCCCGCGGACGACGGCCGCCCTCCGGACCTGCCGTTGGAGGGAGGACCGGTCAGCGACGGAGGTGCACGGTGCGGGTCTCGTTCTCGGTGTACGGCGTGCTCTACGTCGTCGTCGAGATCGTCGGCGCGCAGCTCGAGTCGATCGGGTGGCCCCGGCTGACGCCCCTGGACGTCGCCACCGCGGTGACCAACGCCTGCCTGACGGTGGCCGTCGGCGTGGCCGTCCTGGTCGGGCTGGACGTCGGCGGACGCCGCTGGCGCCGCGCGGTCCAGGCCTGGCGGCAGGAACGGACCCGCCTGGCCGACCACCACTGGGAGGAACTGCCGCCGATCGGCGTCCCCTCGTGGCGGTCGGAGCCCCTGGCGCTGCCCGCGGGCCCGTCCTGGACCCCGTCCCCCATCCCGGGCGGCGACTACGCCGCGCCGATCTCCGGTCGCGCGTTCCCGGAGGAGCCCGGCCGGCTGCTCTGACTGTGAGTCTGGTCGGCGGACCCGCGCCTGCGGACCGTGCTCAGTCGACGAGCAGCGCGGCCCGCAGCCCGAGGTCGTGGACGGCCAGCGCGGCTCCCCGTCCGCGCCGGATCGACCACGCCAGCGCAACGGCGTCGGCCCGGCCGGACCGCGCACCCGGACGGTCGATGAGCCGCCCGATGTCGTCGCCGTCGGCACCGCCGCCGTCGGAACGCAGCAGCACCCAGCCGGCCTCCTCGAGGCGCTCGGACAGGTCGGCCTCGAGGTCGGCGTCGGCGAGGTCGTCGAAGTCGCACAGCGCGAAGGGGGCGGCGGGCAGCAGGGCGGCGGTCATGTCGGGAATCCGTTCCTCGGTGTGCCGGGTCCGTCCCGGCACAGAGGACTCTCCGGGCCCAGCCGCAGGTCACCGACGAGACAACCGCACGATCGCCGCAAGAAACCGATTCGCGCCGCGCCGACGATCGAGTGGCCCCCGGCACCCCGCAGGGGCGGTCGGACGACTATGGTCATCCCGTCGGGAAGGCCCTGCGCTATGGCAGGACCCCGATGCACCACCTCAGCTAGGAGCGAGCAATGCCCGAAGGAACTGTCAAGTGGTTCAACGCGGAGAAGGGGTTCGGCTTCGCCACCCCTGATGGCGGCGGACCGGACGTGTTCGTCCACTACTCGGCCATCCAGACCAGCGGGTATCGCTCGCTCGACGAAGGCCAGCGGATCTCGTTCGACATCGAGCAGGGCCAGAAGGGCCCGCAGGCTGCGAACGTCAACCCGCTCTGATCTCCTGATCAGCCGCTGACCACCCGGTCGGCACACAGCGCCCCCGCCCGGTCCTCCGGGCGGGGGCGCTGTCGTTCACGGGGACGAGCTACCGCGCCCGCGGCACGTACCCCCCGATCAGCGCCGACATGAGCAGCGCCCCGTCGTCGGCCCCCACGGCGGTGGCCGCGTCGGCGAAGGCCCGCCAGCGGGCCCGCTCGACGTCGGTCGGCGCGTGCTCCGCACGGGCCGTCAGCTGCTCCAGGAGCCGCTCCCACTCCCCCTGCGGCGTCGGCCAGAGCCCGGCCAGCCGGCGGGCCTCCGGGGAGATGCCGGTGATCCGGACGATGTCCCCGGCGTGGTTGGTCAACGCCTCGGCGTACCCGGCCGACACCAGCGCCTTCGCCGCCGCGATCACCTCCGCCTTGGGCAGACCGCTGGCCGGCACGACCGAGCCGAGCAGATAGGGCGCGCCCCCGTGCTTGGGCTCGTCGACCAGGCGGGCGATGGCCCGCAGGACCGGCAGGTCGCGGGTGAACCAGACGTCGGGCAGCGGCGTGTCGGGCGGACTCACCGATCCAGTCTCCGCCGGACGCGACGGCGCCCCGCCACCCGGGTCACGGGGTGGCAGGGCGCCTGGTGAGGTGCTGGACGGGGGTCCTCGTTCAGTCGCGGGCCCCGGTCAGCTCCGGCCGCAGGGCCAGCAGGACGCCGAGCGCGGCGTACCCGACCAGCAGGTGGCCGGCGGCGGCGTACGGCGAGAGGGCCGGCAGCGCCTGGGCGATCGGGATGTTGACCGGCGCCCAGCTCTCGGCGCCCAGGGGCCACCAGCGCGCGGCACCGGTCCACCGGCCGGCGATCGCGATGCGGATGCCGATGGCGAACATGCCGATCATCGACAGCGGCCAGAAGGCGTCCAGCGCCAGGAACCAGGCCTCCTCGCCGGACTGGGGGGCGATGATCCACGTCAACGTGGAGACGATGGCCAGGCCGAGGAGCACGTGCTCCGCGTGCAGGAAGAAGCGGGCCAGCCGGCCGGTGCCGGTCGCCCCGGTGCGCAGCTGCGCGCTGACGAGGGCGACCAGGCCGAGCTGGAACAGCAGCGAGGACACGTTGTAGGCCGTGCCCTCCCAGCCCGGAGCGGGGTTGAGGCCGAAGGCCAGGATGCCGGCCGCCCAGGCCGACGAGCCGACGGCCACGGCCACGCCGGCGCGGCGGACCGACCGCGTGGTCGCGGGCGGGCGGGCGGGCGTGGTGCTGGGGCCCGCCGGCGCGGCGTCGGTGCGGGCCGGAGCGGGGGTGGTGCTGAGGGACATCTCGTCTCCCTGGTCGTGGTCGCGGTGCCCGGTGCACCGCCTGGGAGAACCGTCTCGGGGCGGCGTCCCGGGCGCCCAGGGCGGACCGCCCTCGATCCCGTCCTCGATCCCGTCCCGGGCGACACGGGACACCTGCCTCGTGACGACCGGGACGGCGGCAGGCGAAGATCCTGCGCGTGCAGGCAGGTGTCCCGGTGGCCGGGCGGGTTCCGACGGCGCCGGAGGCCCCTCCCGCGCCGTTCCCGGTGCTGCCTCGGGCGGGCGACGTGCCCGGATGGGTCCGGTTCGTGGCCTGGGCGTCGGTCGTCGTCACCGTCGCCGCCGCCCTCGGCGCCGCCGTCCTCGACGTGGTGACGCCGGCCGCCGCCCGGGAGGCCGCGGGCGCCACGCCCGGCTGGGTGTTCGGGCTGCCGGGGGCGACGCTGGCGATCCCCGCCGCCCTGCTCCTGCACCGGGCCCCGCGCAACGCGGTCTCCTGGGTGGTGGGCGGCACCGCGGTGCTGTGGGCGGTCGACGGCCTCGCGCAGTCGTACCTGACCTTCGCGCTGCAGTACGACCCGCCGCTGCCGGGCGGGTCCCTGGCCTTCTGGCTGGTCCAGCGGTTCGGCGCCTGGCTGCTGCTCGGGCTGCCCCTGCTGCTCCTGCTCTACCCCGACGGGCGGCTGCCGGCCGGGCGGTGGCGTCCGGCGGCGCTGCTGAGCCTGGCGTCCACGGCGCTGCTGCCGACGCTGCTGATGATCGTGCCCTCGGAGATCGCCGACGCGCGGGCGGGTTCGCAGACGCGGGAGATCTACCGCTCCCTGGACCTGGACCCGACCAGCCTGCCGCTGCCCGAGGCGGTGGTCCTGCCGCTGCTGCGGTTCGCCTTCCCGGCCGCCGTCCTCGGGGTGCTCGTGCCGGTCGCCGTCGTCGTCAGCCGGTACCGGCGCGACACCGGCGAGGACCGCCGGCGGATGCGCTGGCTGCTGTGGGCCGCCGTCACCGACGCGCTGGTCATGGTCGGCACGCTGCTGGCCCCCGGCGACATCAGCTCGTTCACGCTCTCCCTGGCGGTGACCCTCACCGGAGCGGCCGTCGCCGTCGGCGTCCTGCGCCCGCAGGCGGTCGACATCGACCGGCTGCTCGGCGGCACGCTGGTCTACGGCGGGCTCGCGGTCGCCGTGGTCCTCCTCGACCTCGCGGTGATCGCCGCGGCCGGGGCGCTGCTCGGTGACCGGCTGGGTGACCGCGACGCCACCCTGCTGGCCCTCCTGGTGGTCACCGGGCTGTACGTGCCGCTACGGGCGCAGGCCTGGCGGCTGGTCCGCCGGTGGGTGCTCGGCGAGCGGGAGGACCCCTACCGCGTGGTGTCCGGCCTCGCCGAGCGGCTGGAGCGCTCCGACGGCCCCGACGAGCAGCTCATGGCGGTCGCCGCCGGCATCGCGGAGGCCTTCCGCTCGCCCTACGTCGGCGTGGAGGTCGACCAGCCCGGCGGCCGGCAGCTGCTCGCCGAGCACGGCCCGCGACCGGTCGCGGTGCAGTCGCTGCCGATCGCCTACCGCGGCGAGGAGGTCGGCCGGCTGCTGCTCCCGCGCAACGGCGTCCGCGCCCACCTGGTCACCCGCGACGAGGGCCTGCTCGCCGACGTCGTCCGGCAGGCCGCCGCGGCCGCCCGCGCCAGCTCCCTGGCCGCCGAGCTCCAGCACAGCCGCGAGCAGCTGGTCGCCGCCCGCGAGGAGGAGCGCCGGCGGCTGCGGCGGGACCTGCACGACGGGCTGGGCCCCTCGCTGGGCGCCGTCGTGCTCCGCATCGACACCGCGCGCAACCTCGCCGCGGCCCGCCCCGAGGACGCCGACCGCCTGCTCCGGCAGGCCCGCGACGACGTCTCCGCAGCACTGGCCGACGTCCGCCGGCTGGTGCACGACCTGCGCCCGCCGGCCCTCGACGACCTCGGCCTGGCCGGTGCGGTGCGCCAGCAGGCCGAGCGGCTGCTGGCGCCGCGGGTCGAGGTCACGGTGGACGCCGGCGACCTGGCCGAGCTGCCGGCCGCGGTCGAGGTGGCCGCGTACCGGATCGCCTCGGAGGCGCTGGCCAACGTCGCCAGGCACGCCTCGGCGAGCCGGGTGCGGGCGTCGCTGTCCTGCGACGCGGACGGTGCGCTGGTGGTCGACGTGGCCGACGACGGCGTCGGCATCGACCCGGCCGCGCCCGCCGGTGTGGGGCTGGTGTCGCTGCGCGAGCGGGCCGCGGAGCTGGGCGGCCGCAGCGCGGTCAGCTGCCCGCCGGAGGGTGGCACGGTGGTGCGGGCGGTCCTGCCCGCCGACGGAGGAGGGTCCGGTGTCCGAGCCTGAGGAACCGCTGCGGATCGCGGTGGTGGACGACCACCCGGTCTACCGGGACGGGCTGGCCCTGCTGCTCGGCTCGGTGCCGGGGCTGACCGTCGTCGGCACGGCCGCCGACGGGGCCGCCGCGGTGGAGCTGGCCCGCGAGGAGCAGCCCGACGTCGTGGTCATGGACGTGCAGATGCCGGTGCTCGACGGGATCGAGGCCACCCGGCGGATCACCGCCGAGTCGCCGTCGGTCGGGGTCGTCGTGCTGACCATGAGCGAGGACGACGGCACGGTGTTCGCCGCCGTCCGCGCCGGCGCCCGCGGCTACCTGCTCAAGGGCGCCGACCAGGAGGAGGTGGTCCGGGCGATCACCACGGTGGCCGGCGGGGGCGCGGTGTTCGGCGCCGCGCTGGCCCGCCGGATCGCCGAGTTCTTCGCCGCCGGGCCGACCGGGCCGGAGACCGCGTTCCCGCAGCTGACCGCGCGCGAGCGGGAGGTGCTCGACCTGGTCGCCGCGGGCCGCTCGAACGCGCAGATCGCCGCCACGCTCTACCTGTCGCCGAAGACGGTGCGGAACAACGTGTCGAACGTGCTGACCAAGCTGCAGGTCACCGACCGGGCACAGGCGATCGTGCGGGCGCGGGAGGCCGGGTTGGGCCGCTGACCGGCCGGTCCGGAGTCGTACCGTGGAGCGCATGACGACGTCCGCGGAGAACCAGCCGAAGGTCACCAAGAGCGACGAGGAGTGGCGGGAGCAGCTGTCGCCGGAGGAGTTCGCCGTCCTCCGCCAGGCCGGCACGGAGCGGCCCTGGACCGGTGAGTACGTCGACACCAAGACGCAGGGCGTCTACACCTGCCGGGCGTGCGGGGCGGAGCTGTTCCGCTCGGAGACGAAGTTCGACTCGCACTGCGGCTGGCCGTCGTTCTACCAGCCGTCGTCCGCCGACAACGTGGTCCTCCGCGCGGACCGCAGCCACGGGATGGTCCGCACCGAGGTGCTGTGCGGCACCTGCCACAGCCACCTGGGCCACGTCTTCGAGGACGCCCCCCAGACGCCGACCGGCGACCGCTACTGCATCAACAGCGTGAGCATCCGGCTCCAGCCGCTGGACGCCTGACCACCGGACGGCCCCGTCCCGGGCCCCGCCCCGAGCCTGCGAGGGGTGGGCTGGACGGGGTCCGTTCTCACGGCAGGTCGGCGACGAGCTCGGCGACCGGCTTGCGGACGCCGGTGTAGAACGGCAACTCCTCGCGCACGTGGCGGCGCGCCGTCGAGGCCCGCAGCTCGCGCATGAGGTCGACGATGCGGTGCAGCTCGTCGGCCTCGAAGGCCAGCATCCACTCGTAGTCGCCGAGGGCGAACGAGGCGACGGTGTTGGCCCGGACGTCGGGGAAGCCGCGGGCCATCTGGCCGTGCTCGGCGAGCATCGCCCGGCGCTCCTCGTCCGGCAGCAGGTACCACTCGTAGGACCGCACGAACGGGTAGACGCAGACGTAGCGGCGCGGCTCCTCGTCGGCGAGGAACGCCGGGATGTGGCTGCGGTTGAACTCCGCGGGGCGGTGCAGCGCCATCTGCGACCAGACCGGCTCCAGGTGCCGGCCGAGCGAGGTGCGGCGCAGCCGGGTGTAGGCCTCCTGCAGCGCCTCCGGCGTCGAGGCGTGCCACCAGACCATGAGGTCGGCGTCGGCCCGCAGCCCGGCGACGTCGTAGACCCCGCGGACGACGACGTCCTTGCCGGCCAGCTCGTCGAGCAGGCCCTGCACCTCGTCGGCGGCCGCGGCCCGCTGCTCGTCGCCCAGGGGGCGGGCCAGCCGGAACACCGACCACATCGTGTAGCGGATGGTCGCGTTCAGGTCGTTGGCCCGCTTGCCGATGCTGCGCTGGTCCTCGCTCATGGCCCCAGTGTCCCAGCGCCGGGGACCGCCTCCGCGGCCCGGTCCCCGGCGCGGGACGTCACGGGGAGGGCGCCCGCAGCCAGGCGTCGACCGCCACGCGGACCGTGCGGCCCACGAGCAGCGCGGGCACCCGGATGCCGACCGTCGTCCGGTCGAGGGTGCCGGCCGCGCGGACCCGGAGCCACCCGCCCTCGACCGGCTCGGGGCGGCCGACCAGGGTCAGCGGCGCGGTGGTGCCCCGCACCGAGAGCACGCCCTCGGCGATCCACGCGCCGTCCGGGGACGGGCGGAACCGGTCGGCGGACCACGTCATCGTCGGGTGCCGCGCGACGTCGAGGAACCGCGGCGTGCGCAGGTCCGCGTCCCGGCGGGCGATGCCGGTGGCCAGGCTCTCCAGGTCGACCTCGCCCCGGACCCGCACCGGACGGCCCCCCTCGTCGAGCCGCACCTCGCCCGAGGAGCAGGACACCGACCCGTGCACCAGCCGCCCACCCAGACCGCGGGCGGCGAAGGTCACCCGCGTGCGGCTGTCGCTGACCGTCCAGGTGCCGGCGACCGGGGTGCGGGAGCCCAGCTGCGCCGTCACGACCGCGCCTCCGCCGGCACCCGCGCCACCAGCACGCGGCCGATCTCGGTGCGCTCGGGCTCCGGCAGCAGGGCCGGGTCCTCACCGGGCAGCAGCTCGGTGCGCGCCATGCGGGCGTGCACCTCGTCGTGCGTCTCGCGCCCGGTGGCCGTGCCGACGACGACGATGCGGTCGTCGTCGGACCGGAGCACGAGCACGCCGACCAGCCCGTCGACGTCCCGGATCGCCGGGCCGATGCGCTCCCGCCCGCCACGCTCGGCGGCGCGCGCCACGGCCGGGTCCCCGCGGACGTCGAGCCAGGTCACCTCCGCGAACAGCGGGGTCCGGCCCGCGGCCGGGCCGTCGATCCGGTCGATCACGCGGTAGGTGCGGGCGCCGGCGGGCGCCGCCGCCCCGTCGGGCCACAGCGCGACGACGGCGGTGTCGCCGGGGAACTCGACGACGAGCACCCCGGCGGGCTCGGCGTCGCCGGGCAGCACGGCACGGACGGCGTCGGCGGTGTGTGGGGTGGTGTGGACGGTGGCGAACACGGGATCCTCCTGCCGCTCGGGGACCGGCGGCTCCGGTCCCGGCACGGAGCACGATCCGGGGGCGGCGGGGCGGGGACATCCGTGGGAACACGGGACCGCGGTACCGAGAGGCGGTACGCAGGGCGCGCACCGGCGTGGATACTCCGCGCCGTGCGGACGGCGCCCCCGGCCGCCGACGGCTTCGTCGGACGCGACGCCGAGCTCACCGAGCTGACGGCGGGCGTCGCCGCGGCCGCCGCCGGCGCGGGCGGGCTGCTGCTCGTCTCCGGCCCCGCGGGCATCGGCAAGACGCGCACCGTCGAGGTGGCCGCGGCGCGGGCGCCGGCCGTCGCGTGGGGGCGCTGCGTGGACGACCCCGGGGCGCCGCCGCTGTGGCCGTGGCGGCGCGCCATGCGGTCCCTCCCCGCCGTCCGCGCCGCCGTCGACGGGGCGCTGACCGGCGGCGACCGGCCGGCCGACCCCGAGGCCGCCCGCTTCGCGCTGGTCGCGGCGGCCACCGAGGCGCTGGTGGAGGCGGCCGGGCCGCACGGGCTGGTCGTCGTCCTCGAGGACCTGCACTGGGCCGACGAGACGTCGCTGCGGCTGCTGCGCCACCTGGCCGCCGAGCTGCACCGCTCGCACCTGCTGGTGGTGGCCACCTACCGGGAGCCGTCCGGCGCGCCGGACGGGAGCCCGCTGGACCGCGCGCTGCCGGAGCTGCTGCGCTGCCCGGGGACCCGGCCGGTGCCGCTGCCCCCGCTGACGGAGGACGACGTCCGGGCCCTGCTGCCGGGAGCCGGCCTCGAGACGGTCCGGGCCGCGCACCGGCGCAGCGGCGGCAACCCGCTCTACCTGCGGGCGGTGGCCCGGGCCGGCCCCGGGACCGCCGACGGCGCCGACCCCGGCACCGAGCTGCGGCGCCTGGTCCGGACGACGCTGACCGGCCTGCCCCCGGCCGTGCTGGACCTGGTCGACACGGCGGCCGTCCTCGGCGAGGAGGTCGACGCCGCCCGGCTGGCCGCGGTGACCGCCCGGCCGCCCGGCGAGGTGGCCGCCGGCCTGGACGCCGCGGTGCGGGCCGGCGTGCTCACCGCGGTCCCGGACGCACCGGGCCGGCGGCGGTTCGCGCACGCCGTCGTCCGGGACGCCGTGTACGCCGACCTGGCGCCGAGCACCCGGGAGGAGTTGCACCGGCGCGCGGCCGAGGCGCTGGAGCGGCTCGGCGGGGACGACGACACCGGCGCCGGCGTGGTGGCCGGGCACTGGCTGCGGGCCGCCTCGGAACCGGGGACGCTGCGCCGCGCGTCGTCGTGGGCGCGCCGGGCGGCGGCCGCCGCGACCCGGTCGCTGGCCTTCGACGAGGCCGCCCGGTTCCTCGGGACGGCGCTGGCGGCCGCCGACCGCGCCGGACCGGACGCCGGCGAGCGCGCCGGACTGCTGCTCGAGCTGGCCACCGCCGAGTACCGGGCCGGCCGGTTCGGGGAGAGCCTGCAGCACGCGACCGCCGCCTCCGACGCGGCCGCGGCCTGCGGGCGGCCCGACCTGCTGGCCGCCGCCGCCCTCACCGTGCACGACGTGGCGGCCCCCGGCTCCGCGCCCGCGGTGGTCCGGCTGTGCGAGCGGGCCCTCGCCTCCCCGGCCCTCGTCGACCCCGCCGTCCGCGCCCGGCTGCTGGCCCAGACGGCGTCCGTGCTGGCCGACGCCGGGCGGCTGGGGACCGCGGCCGCGCACGCGGAGGAGGCCCTCGCGCTGGCCGAGGCGACGGGCGACCCCGAGGCGGTCCTCGACGCGGTCCGGGCCCGGGTGAAGGCCGGCCCGGGCGCCCTCGCCCCGGGCGAACGCCTGCGGCTGGGCCTGCTCGCGATCGAGCACGCCGCCGCGACCGGCCAGCCGCTCGCCGAGCTGTGGGGCGCCAAGTGGCGGATCGACGCCGCGCTCGGGACGGGGGACCTGCCGACCGTGCACGACGAGCTGGCCCGGGTCACGGCGCTGGCGCAGCGCACCCGGCTGCCCCTGGTCCGCTGGCACGACCTGCGGCTGCGGGCCTCGGTCGAGGCCCTGTACGGCCGGTTCGCCGACGCGCTGGTCCTCAACGAGGAGGCCCGCGAGGTCGGCAGCCGGGAGCTGGCCCAGGACGCCTCGACGGCCGGCCTGTCGGATGCCTTCCTCCTGGAGCACGCCCTGGTCACCGGGAGCACGTCGCCCTGGCACGGGGACGGGCCGAGCCGGCTGGCGCGGGCCGACGACGTGCCGGTCGTGCTGGTCACCCGGGTGCTGATCGCGCTGCACCGCGACGGCCGGGAGGCGGCGGCGCCGCAGTACGAGCGGCTGCGCCCGCACGTGCGCGAGCCGGGCTTCGTCTCCGCGGAGGGCGTCGCGAGCAACCTGACGCGGCTGGTCGTCGCGTTCGGCGACGCGGACGTCGCCGGGGAGCTGCACGACCGGATCGCGGCGCACCCCGTGGTCGCGGGCGGCGCAGGCGTCTACTGCTGCGGGTCGCTGGCGGTCGAGCTGGGCCGGCTCGACGTCGTCCGGGGGCGCGGCGAGGAGGCGATCGGCCACTTCGAGGAGGCGCTGGCCCTCGACTCCCGGACGGGGGCGCGCCCGGCCGTGGTGCACGACCGGGTCGAGCTGGCCGCGGCGCTGCTGGCGCGGGGCCGGCCCGCGGACCTGGCGCGGGCCGGCGAGCTGGCGCGCACGGCCTGCGCCGACGCCCGCCGGCTG
>NZ_JALPKP010000048.1:0-43292 GCF_051383635.1 Geodermatophilus sp. CPCC 205506
CGCGGCGCCGGCCCGGCAGCCGGTGGCCGCCGCAGCCCGCCCCCGGCGGTGACGCCGGCGCGCCCGTCCCCGCTGCGCGGCGCCGGGGCCCGGTACGCCGTCGCGCTGCTGCTGGTCGCCAGCACCGTCGGCTGGCGGCGCGGCCAGTACTTCTCCGGGTCGCTGGACCCGGTGGTCGTCGCCAAGGCCGCGCTGAGCGTCCTCGCCGTGGTCCTGGCGCTGCTGGCGGCCTCCGCCGGTCCCCGGCGCCGGCTGGGCACCGGCACCTGGTGGGCGGCCGCGGTCCTGCTCGGCAGCTCCGTCTTCGGCGCGCTGACGCACGGCAGCCTGCTGGCCGGCGCGATGGTCGCCGCCCGGGTGGCCGTGCTGGTCGTCGCCGTCACCTGCCTGCTGCGGACGGCAACCGTGCGCCAGGCCGCCACCGCGCTGGCCGCCGCCTGCGGGACCGTGGGTCTGGTCGCGGCCGCCACCGGCCTGCCGAGCGCCGCCACCGGGCGGCTGGCGGGCGGGCTGCCGCCGCTGAGCCCCAACGAGCTGGCGCTGCTGGCCGGGATCGTGGTCCTCGTCGTCGCCTGGCTCGTCGTCCTGGGCGAGCGGCACTGGTGGAGCGCGCCGGTGGTCCTGGGCGCGCTGGCGGTCGTCTGGGCCACCGGCTCGCGCACCGGCCTGCTCATGCTGCTGCTCGGCCTGGCGGTCGTCGCCGCCCACCTGCGACGTCCGCCGGTCGGCCTCGTCGTCGGCGGCCTGGTGCTGGCCGCGGTCGCGACGGTCGGTGCCCTGACCACCGGCGTCCTCAGCGGCTTCGCGGCCCGCGACGGTGCGGGGACCAGCACGCTGGAGTCCCGCTTCATCGCCTGGGACGCCGCGGGCACGTGGGCGGAGAGCGGCTGGCAGCTGGTCTTCGGCGGCGGGCTCTCGGTCAAGGTCATCGAGGTCCGCGGCCAGTGGTGGGACGAGCAGCCGCTGGACAGCAGCTGGGTCTCCGCGCTCGTGCAGGCCGGGCTGCTCGGGCTGCTGGCCGCCCTGGTGTGGGCGGTGTGGACGGTGCGCGGTGCGCTGCACGCGCCGCGGTCGCACCGCGCCCTCTTCCTCGGGCTGCTGGTGTTCCTGCTCGGCCGCAGCACCGTGGAGAGCGGCCTGTTCGACGCGACCCCGGCCTTCCTGTGCCTGGTCGCGGTCTCGCTGCTGGCCGAGGGCGGATCCCGCCGGCGGCTGCGGGAGGAGCTGCCCGCGCCCGCGCCCGCGGCGCGGGAGGAGGTACCGGTCCGGTGAGGGTGCTGTTCGACGCCTACTGGTGGGTGGAGGGCCAGCCCTCGGGCCGGCGTGTGGTCGACTCGTTCGTCCGCACGTGGTCGGCGACCCGGCCGGACGACGAGCTGACCGTGGCGGTGCCCCGCCGGCACGTCGACCGGGTGCGCGAGCTCGTGGGGGACGCGCCGATCGGCATCGCACCGGTGCGGCTGAACCCGCACGGGGTGAGCGTGCTCGCCGAGCTGGGGTCGGCGGCCGACGCCGACGTCGTGATCGCGCAGAACTTCACCCCGCTGCGGACGCGGGCGCTGCGCGCCACCTTCATCCACGACCTGATGTTCGACGAGCACCCCGAGTTCTTCACCCGCCTCGAGCGGCTCTACTTCGCCGGCATGCCCTGGTCGGCCCGCCGTGCCGACCTCGTGCTCACCTCCACTCGCGCCGAGGCCGACCGCATCGCCCGCGTGCGCCCGGGGCTCGCCGCGAAGGTGGTGCCGGTCGGGCTCGGGGTGCCGGAGTCCTTCCGCTCCCGCCGGGCCACCGACCCCGGCCTGGGGCTGGCACCGGGCGGATTCCTGCTGTGCGTCGGCCGGCTCAACGCCCGCAAGAACACCGGCCGGCTGGTCGAGGCGGTCCTCGCCGCCGGCCTGGTGACGCCCGACCGCCCCCTGGTGGTGGTCGGCGAGCCCGACGGCCTGGCCGCCGCCCGGCACGATCCCGGTGACCGCCGGGTGCGCTTCGTCGGCGGGGTGGACGACGGCGCGCTGGCATGGCTCTACGGGAACTGCCGGCTGTTCGTCTTCCCGTCCCTGGACGAGGGCTTCGGCCTGCCCGTCGTGGAGGCCGGGTTGTCCGGCGCCCCGATGGCGCTCAGCGACATCCCCGCGTTCCGGGAGCTCGCGCCGGGGGCCGCGTTCTTCGACCCGCTCGACCCGGCGTCGATCGCCGCGGCCGTCCGGACCGAGCTCGCCGGTCCGCCGAGCCCCAGCCCGGCCGTCGAGGTGCCCGCCTGGACCGAGGTGGTGGGCCGCATCCGCGCGGCCGTCGAAGAGCGACTCGAGGAGCGACTCGAGGAGCGACTCGCCCTCCGCTGACCGTCCGGTCAGGCGGAGCGGACGGGTGCTCCGACGCGGATCTCGCCGTCGGTGAGGACGTCGGCGCGCAGCCCGCCGCGGTGGATCAGCGGCCGGATGACCCCCGGTCCGCTGAGCCGGTCGAGGTGCACGCAGGGCTCGCACAGCCGGCGCCCCTCGCACAGCACGTCCCCGATCCGGAAGCGCCGCCCGACCAGCGCGTTGACGTCGATGCCGCGGGTGAGGACGTTGCGCCGGGTGCCCGCGAAGTCCAGGTCGTGCCCGGCCGCGGCCAGCTCGTCCAGGATCTCGGCGGCGATCAGCGTCAGGTCGTAGCCGGGGCGGCGTCCGGCGCGGGGACTGAACGTGCCGGCCGCCGCGGCGTAGCGGTCGCCGTCCAACCCGCGGCCGGCGCGGGCCTGCGCGACCTCGAGCAGCCGCATCGGCGCCTCCGCGGTCGGCGCCACGGCCAGGCCCTCGACGGTGCCGCGCAGCTCCGGCGCGCCCTGCGGCCGGCGCAGCACGGGATCGAGGGAGGCGACGGCGTGGGCCTCGCGGATGCGCAGGTCGGCGGGAGCCCGGCCCAGCAACGCGGGCGCCTGCGGGCTGAGGACGACGCCGGGCGGCGTCCCGAAGGCCAGCACGGCCACCCCGGCGCCCGGACCGGCCGGGTCCTCGACCACGGCGATCCACCAGCCGGCCCACTGGAAGCGCGCGGGGTCGGCGATGGGCACCAGCCCCGACCCGTGCCCGGCCAGCCAGCTGCGCCAGGCGCCCAGTGCGTGCGCCAGGTCGTCGTCCGGCAGCGGCACGTCGGTCACCGGCACCTCGGTGACCGACGCCAGGCACGCGGCGAACCCCCGGACGAGCGCGCCCGCCGGAGGTCCAGCCGGCAGGTCGACGTCGATCACGCCTCAGGCTCCCACGACGCCGCGCACGGCCAGGGAGACGGCCAGGGCGGCCATGACGACGGCGATGCCGCCGTCGAGCACCCGCCACGCCGTCGGACGGGCGAACACCGGCCGGAGCAGGCGGGCGCCGTAGCCGAGGCCGGTGAACCAGACGGCACTGCCGAGACCGGCACCGGCGGCGAACTCCCACCGGTGCTCGCCGTACGTCGAGGCCATCGAGCCGAGCAGCACCACCGTGTCCAGGTACACGTGCGGGTTGAGCCAGGTCAGCGCCAGGCACGTGCCGACGGTCACCGCCAGACCGGTGCGGGCGCCGGCGGCGTCGGGCAGCAGCGCGCCGGGCCGCAGCGCCCGCCGCGCGGCCATGGCGCCGTAGCAGAGCAGGAACGCCGCCCCGGCGAAGCACACCACCGGGATGAGCCACGGCACCCGTTCCAGGGCCGCGCCGGCGCCCAGCACCCCGGCGCCGATCAGCGCGACGTCGGAGAGCGCGCACACCGCCACCACCGCGGCCACGTGCTCGAGGCGGAGCCCCTGCCGCAGGACGAAGGCGTTCTGGGCACCGATGGCGACGATCAGCCCGAGGCCCAGCGCGAGCCCGGACGCGACGGCGAGCAGCGCCGGAGGGGTGAGCACGCCGCCGACGCTAGGAAGGCGGCCGTCCGCCGTCCAGCTAATGGTTCTCACGCATCATTAGAGTCACTGTTCATGGAGCTGGACCTCGCCCAGCTGCGGGCCCTGGACGCCACCGTCCGCGGCGGCACGCTGGAGGCCGCCGCCCGGGCGCTGCACGTCACCCCGTCGGCCATCAGCCAGCGGCTGCGCGCACTGGAGGTCGCCACCGGCCGGATCCTCCTGGTGCGGACCAGGCCGGTGCAGGTCACCGAGTCCGGACAGGCCGTGCTGCGGCTGGCCCGGCAGGTCGACCTGCTCACCGCCGACGTCGCCCGAGAACTGGGCGACGACGCCGCGGCCGAGCGCGTGCCCACCCTGCCGATCGCGGTCAACGCCGACTCGATGGCCACCTGGGTGCTGCCCGCGCTGGCGCCGCTGGCCGGCGACGTCTGCTTCGACCTGTACCGCGAGGACCAGGAGCACACCAGCGCCCTGCTGCGCGCCGGCACCGTCATGGCGGCGGTGACCGCGGACGCCGAGCCGGTGCCCGGCTGCACGTCCACCCGCCTGGGCGGGATGCGCTACCGGCCGATGGCCTCCCCCGGCTTCGCGCGGCGCTGGTTCCCCGCCGGCCCCACGCCCGAGGCCCTCGCCGGTGCCCCGGTCGTCGTCTTCGACCGCAAGGACGACCTGCAGCACCGCTACCTGCACGCGCAGGCCGGTCCCGACGTCGCTCCGCCGGTGCACCACGTGCCCGCGTCGGCGGACTACGTCGCCGCGGTCACCCTCGGCCTCGGCTGGGGCATGGTGCCCGACCTGCAGGCGCGAGGGGTGGAACTGGTCGCCCTCGACCCGGCCGCCGCGGTCGACGTCGTCCTGTACTGGCAGCAGTGGCGGCTGCGCGCTCCCACCCTCGACCGCGTCCGCGAGGCCGTGCTGGCCGCCGCCGGCCGCGACCTGGACCAGCCCGGCCGGTCCGGGCGCTGATCAGCGGGGCTACGCCCCCGGCGGCCGGTACCGCACCTGCTTGGCCTTGCCCAGCGCCTCCAGCGTCTCCTCGACGGTCAGCAGGACCGTCGTCTCCACCGGACTCAGCGCGCCTCCGCTGGCCAGTGCCACGGTCACCGCCGCCATGGACACGTTGTCGGGGGCCTCCCAGAGCGTGTACCCGTCGTGCGGCCCGAAGGCGTACCAGAACCCGTGCAGCGTCCCGCCGACCGACTCGATGTACGTGCGAGCCGCCTCACGGCGGTCCTCCGGGTTGTTGATCAGCCTGCCCCACGTCTCCGGGGTGTAGCTGAACCTCGTCAGGTAGAGCGGCATCGTCCGGCTCCCTTGTCCGCCTGGTGTGCCCCCGAGGGAGGCCGACGCTAGACCCGGACGGCGGGCCTCCGGGAGGCGGCGAGCGCGGTCCTCAGGCCGGGACCGGCACCGGCCGGACCGCGGCGTCCGGGCGACCGGCGAGCGGGCGCAGCACGGCCTGCCGGACGGCGACGGCGACCAGCAGCGGCCCGATCGCCAGCGCGAGCGGGGCCCACACCTCGCTCCCGTCGACCAGGGCGACCAGCGCGACGACGACCGCGAGACCGACGGCCTCGAGCAGCCGCAGCGCGAGCACCCGCCGCTGCCGGCGGTGCACGGTCGCCAGCACCGAGTACGGCAGCAGGACGGCGCCGGCCACCGCGTAGGCGCTCCAGCCGGCGACGGCCGCCACGGGCACCGCGTACGCGCCCCCGGTGAGCAGCGGCGCCACGACCGGCTGCAGCGCGACGCTGAGTGCCCCCAGCGCGGCGACCGCGCCGGCGAGCCGCAGGACCGCCCGGTCGGCGGCCCGCAGCTGGTCGCCGGCCGGCCGGTCGCGGATGGCCACGGAGTGCGGCAGCAGGAACGAGCCGAGGCCGGTGACGAGGACCAGCGTGGGGGCCGTGTAGACCCGCGCGGCCTCGAGCGGGCCGTACGCGGCGGCACCGGCCAGCCCGACCACGGCCAGCCGCAGGCCGGTCAGCAGCGCCGGGCGGACGGCCTGGGATGCGGCCCGCCAGGCGCCGAAGCCCCAGACCCCCGCCAGGTCCGGCGCCCGCCACGGGCCGCGCGGCCGCTCGGGAGCCGGCAAGCCCGCCCAGGCGACGGCCGACGCGCCCGCCTGCCCGACCAGCAGGGCGAGGAAGAAGGAGGTGAGGGTGAGCCGGCCGGTGGCCGCGCAGGCGGCCAGGGTGCCGGCTGCCAGCAGCAGGCTCGTGCCGTCGACGGCGGGCAGGGACCAGAACCGCCCGGTGGCCATGAGCAGCCGGCGGAGGGTGTCCTCGAGGACGAACGCGGTGACCGCCAGGCCCAGGACGGCGGCCGCGGCCGGCCGGACGACGTCGGTCGCCACGGCCAGGAGGCCGCCGGCGGCACCCGCGGCGACGGCGACGGCCGCGGCCCACACGTGCAGGGCGGCGCGGGTGCCCCGGTCGTGCCGGTCGAGGACGGTCAGCGAGTCGCCGACCAGCCCGCTGACCAGCGCCGTCACCAGCACCACGGCGCCGTACACCAGGGCGAAGGTGGCCAGGCCCGCGGCGCCCAGCCAGCGGGCGGCGGCCACCGAGAGCACCAGGCCGGCGACGGCCTGCGTGACCTGACCGGCGACCGCGCCGGCGGCCGGCCGCCGGGCCAGCCGGAGCAGTCGGGTCATCCTTCGATCCTCCCAACGGGTCGGGTGGACCGGGAGCGGTCGCACCCCGGACGGGTGAGGCCGGCTCCCCGTCGTGGGGAGCCGGCCTCGGTCCAGCGGGTGCGGTCAGCCGATCGCGGTGACGCCGAACGTGGTGAACCGGACGGCGGTCGCGGCGGTGCTGCTGCCCGGGCGATGTGCCGCGAGCCCGACCGACCCGGCCGCCTGCAGCGCCGCGGTGGCGTCGGTGCGGACCAGCTGCGGCGTGCCCGGCTCGGCCGTGCCGGCTGCCCAGACGGTGGCCCGCACCTCGGTGGTGCCGGTGCCGGACACCTGCAGGCGGACGTCCAGCGTGCCGCCGTCGGTGTAGGTCAGGCCCGGGACGACGACCTCCCCGCCGGGGAAGGCCTCGGTGCCGCCCGACACCCGGGACAGCGCCAGCCCGACCGACCCGTCGGCCTGCACCCGGACCCGCACCCGGTACTCCTCACCGGACCCGACCCGCCGGCCGGTCACGTACACGTACGTGCCGTTGCCGGTCGGCATCGAGGACAGCGAGAACGAGGTGCGGGCGTCGACCGCCGTCGCGGCCACGCCGTCCAGGTGGGCCGCGGTGTTGTTGCCCGCGGCGGGCACGGCCAGCTCGGCCACGCCCGGGGTCACCGACTGCCGGCCCGCGCCCACCGAGGCGACCCAGGTGCCGCCGACGTCCGCCGTGCCCAGGCCGTTCTGCACGGTGCGGTTGAAGGTGTCCTTGGCGATGAGCTCGGAGCTCACCGGCGTGGTCACCACCACCTGCTGCTCGGTGACGGCCGTGGCGCCGTCGTCGTCGGTCACCGTGAGGGTGACCGGGTAGGTGCCCGCCGCGGCGTAGGTGTGCTCCGCCGTGGCGCCGGTGCCGGTGCCGCCGTCCCCGAAGGTCCAGGCGTGGCCGGCGACGGTGCCGTCGGCGTCGGTCGAGGCGGCGCCGTCGACGGCGAGGGTGAGGCCGGCGGCCGCGGTGGTGAACGACGCCGTCGGCGCCTGGTTCGGCGGCGCGGGGGCGACCGTGACCAGCCGGCTGGAGACGCCGGTGGCGCCCTTGTCGTCGGTCACCGTCAGCGTGACGACGTAGGTGCCGGCCGCCGCGTAGGTGTGCTGCGCGGTCGCCCCGGTGGCCGAGCCGCCGTCGCCGAAGGCCCAGGCGTAGGAGGCGATCCGGCCGTCGGTGTCGGAGGAGGTGCCGGCGTCGAACGCGGCCGTGAGCTCGGCGGTGGTGCCGGTGAAGCGCGCCGCCGGGGCCGTGTTGGCGGGGGTCCCGGTGCCGCCGGCCGCGGCGTGCGCGGCGATCTGCGTCGCCGACAGGGCGGTGCCGTAGAGCGCCACCTCGTCGATCCGGCCGGTGAAGGTGTTGACCCCGCCCATGCCGCTGTCGCTGCCGACCCGCAGGTGACCGCTGTAGGCGAGCCCCGAGGTCGTGTCGGTGCGCGACCCGACCAGCTTGCCGTCGACGTAGAGCGCCATGCCGGCCGAGCCGAGCGTCGCGGCGACGTGGTGCCACTTGCCGTCGTTGAAGGAGGCGGTACTGGTGACGGTCGTCGGCAGGTTCCAGAACAGCACCCGCCGGTTGACGCCGAAGACGACCCGGCCCTTGGCGTCCAGGTAGACCTGGCGGTCGAAGGTGGAGCTGGTGCCGGACTTCGCGTTGCCGAAGCCGAGGAGCCGCCCGCCCGAGGAGGAACTGGTTCGGAACCAGGCCTCCTGGGTGAAGGTGTTGGGCGCCGCCGTGGCGGTCGGCGTCGACAGGGTCGCCGTCGCGCTGCCGTTGAAGGAGTAGGCGGTGTCACGGTCACCGGTCGGGGCGCCCTCGGCCCCCCGGGTGACGCCCGACCCGACCGTCAGGGCGGCGCGGCCCTGGGTGTCGGCGGCCGTCGTCCCGGCGGCGGTCTCCCCCAGCCGCCAATACGACTGCGGCGAGTCGGCCCGGACGGCGTCGGCGTAGCGGGTGGTCTGCGCGCCGGTGACGGCCGCGGCCACCTCGACCGGCGCCCACTCGGTGGCGACGGAGGTGCCGAACGGGTCGGTGGCGACCACCCGGTAGCGGAGCGAACCGCTGACGCCGGACTCGGTGGCCGACATGGCCGGCCGCTTCCACCAGGTCGAGGTCTGCACCTGCTCGGCGACGGGCAGCGCGGCGCCCTCCCGCTCGACGCGGTAGGTGAGGGTGGCGTTGTCCTGGTCGCTGGTGGCGGTCCAGGAGACCGTCACCTGACCGGCGGCCGGCGAGGTGACCGCGGCGGTGAAGCCGTCGGTGCTCGGGCCCACCCGGTTCGGCGCGGTGGCGGGCACCGCGTAGCGGACCAGCCCCTGCTGGCCGGCGCCGTTGACCCGCGGGAACTCCCCGGCGTAGACGAGGTACTCGCCATTGCCGGTCACGTGCCAGCCGGCCTGCCCCTGGCCGGTGACGGTGCCCGGCGTCATGGTGGGGAACCAGGCGAGCTGCGTGCCGGCCGGCTGGCCGCGGAAGTTGGCGTTCTTCAGCGTGCTGGTGCCGACCTTGCCGGTGGCCGCGGTGCTGTAGGCGCTGGCGAACTTGTGCACCCGCGGGTTCTGCTCGGGGAAGCCGCCGATGTTGCCGCAGTCGTGGGTGTGGCTGGCGACGTAGAGCGCGCCGTTCATGGCGTGGCTCGAGTAGGTGTCGCCGCGGCACTCGTTGACCTCGACCACCGTGCCCCCGTCGGCGCGGACCGCGAAGGAGCCCTCGAGGTTGCCCGGCCCGTAGTAGTCGTAGGCGGTGCCGTACACGACGTCGCCGTCGGTGGAGAGGCTGTAGACCGCGGAGTTGACGCCCTGGTTGGTGATCATCTGGTTGATCGCGAACGGGCGGTTGACGCCGGTGACCGGGTCGAGCGCGGCGACGCCGGTGGCCTTGCTGCCGTTCATGGAGTCGAAGCGGCCGGCGGCGACGACCTGGGTGCCCCCGCCGGTGACCACCAGGGAGAGGACGGCGTCGCTGGTGCCCTTGGCGCCGTTGGTGTTGCCCGCGGTGGAGCCGACGCCGGGCACCGGCGCCCACGGGAGCAGCCCGCCGTCGGAGGCGCGGACCGCGGCCAGCCGCGAGCGGCTGACGCCGCCGACGGCGGTGATGCTGCCGCCGAGGTAGACGGTGTCGTCCGTGGCGGCGATGGCGCGGACCTGGCTGTTGATGCTGGGCTTCCAGGTGGCGACCAGGCTGCCGCTGGCGGTGTCGAAGGCCGCGACGCGACGCCGGACCTGGCCGTCGACCTCGGTGAAGTCGCCGCCGACGTAGATCCGCTTGCCGTCCGGCGAGGCGGTCACCACGAGCACCTGCCCGTTGAGGACCGGCGCGAACGAGGTGACCAGCTCCCCGGTGCGGATGTCGTAGGCGAGCAGGTTGGCGCGGGGCATCTCCTGCGTGCCCGCGGCGGCACCGGCCGGCCGCGCGGAGCTGAAGGCGCCGCCGACGTACACGGCGTTGCCGACGACGGCCTGAGACCAGGCCACCCCGTTGATCTGGACGGTGGGCAGCGCGTCGGCGCTCACCGTGACCGGCGCGGCGGCGGAGACCTCCCCCACCGGCGCCGTGTCGGCCGACGCCGCGGCCGGCGGCAGCAGGGCGAAGACGCCCGCCCCCAGTGCCACGGTGACCAGACCGGAGATGACCCGCTTCGGCGCAGGCGCCGACGATGTGCTCATGCCGTTCCCCCACTGCTCGACCGCCCACCACGGCATGCGATGGGCGTGTACCGAGAGTGACCATGTCACTGGGTTCTGACCTGCAGGTACACCCATTCCGGTGACGGACCGTGTTCCTCCCTCCACCGAGGGAGGTCGCTGTCACCAAGCGTGAGCGGGGAGCGACGGTCGGCGAGAACCGCCGTCGCCCCCCCCGGCTCACTCCGCGGCGGTCACCGCGAGGGTGGTGAAGCGGACCGTGGTGGCGGTGGTGGTGCCGCCGGGCCGGTGCACGGCCAGGCCCACCCCGCCGGGCGCCTGCAGCGCCGCGGTCGAGTCGGTGCGGACCAGCTGCGGCGCCGGCTCCGGCGTGCCCTGCGCCCACACCGCACCGGTGACCTCCGTGCCGCCCACGCCGGCCACCAGCACCCGCACGTTCAGCACCGTGCCCGGCGTCCAGGACAGCCCCGGGACCACGACCTCCCCACCCGGGAAGGTCTCACCCCCGGCCAGCCGGGACAGCGCCAGCCCGACCCGGCCGTCGGCCATCACCCGCACCCGCACCCGGTACTCCAGGGTCGCGCTCACCCGCCGGCCGGACACGTACACGTACGTGCCCGCCCCGGTCGGCGCCGCGCTCAGCGCGAACGCCGTCCGCACGTCGGCCGAGGTCTGCGCCACCTCACCCAGGAACGCCGCGGTGTTGTTGCCCGCCGCCGGCAGCGCGAACTCCGCCGCACCCGGCGACACCGACAACCGGGTGCCACCCACCGACGCCGACCACGCCCCGCCGACCTCAGCGACCCCCAGCCCGTTCGACACCGACCGCCCGAAACCGTCCCGGGCGAGCACCGCCGGTCCGGCCGGCGGCTCCTCGGCCGGGGGCTCCTGGACCGGCGGCGCGGTCACGGTGACCTGGCGCTCCGCCGTGCCGGTGGCCGCGTCGTCGTCGGTGACCGTCAGCCGGACCGTGTAGGTGCCGGCCGCGGAGTACGTGTGGGTGGCCGTGGCCCCGGACCCGGTGGACCCGTCGCCGAAGTCCCACGCGTGGGCGGTGACCGTGCCGTCGGCGTCGGCCGACGCCGAGCCGTCGACGGCCACGCCGAGCCCGGACACCGCGGCGGTGAGGGCCGCCGTCGGGGCCACGTTGGCCGGCGGCTGCTCGACCGGGGGCTCCTCGGCCGGCGGCTGCTCGGCGCCCCCGCCCGCGCCGACCGCGGTCACCGCGACGGGCGAGAAGCGGACGGTCGTGGCGGTGGTGGTGCCGCCGGGCCGGTGCACGGCCAGGCCCACCCCGCCGGGCGCCTGCAGCGCCGCGGTCGAGTCGGTGCGGACCAGCTGCGGCGCCGGCTCCGGCGTGCCCTGCGCCCACACCGCACCGGTGACCTCCGTGCCGCCCACGCCGGCCACCAGCACCCGCACGTTCAGCACCGTGCCCGGCGTCCAGGACAGCCCCGGGACCACGACCTCCCCACCCGGGAAGGTCTCACCCCCGGCCAGCCGGGACAGCGCCAGCCCGACCCGGCCGTCGGCCATCACCCGCACCCGCACCCGGTACTCCAGGGTCGCGCTCACCCGCCGGCCGGACACGTACACGTACGTGCCCGCCCCGGTCGGCGCCGCGCTCAGCGCGAACGCCGTCCGCACGTCGGCCGAGGTCTGCGCCACCTCACCCAGGAACGCCGCGGTGTTGTTGCCCGCCGCCGGCAGCGCGAACTCCGCCGCACCCGGCGACACCGACAACCGGGTGCCACCCACCGACGCCGACCACGCCCCGCCGACCTCAGCGACCCCCAGCCCGTTCGACACCGACCGCCCGAAACCGTCCTGCGCCAGCACGGCCGGTCCGGCCGTGGGTGCCACGGTCACGTCGCGGGTGGTGGTCGCCGTGGCACCGTCGTCGTCGGTCACGGTCAGCCGCACCGTGTAGGTGCCGGCCGCGGAGTAGGCGTGCGACGCGGTCGCGCCGGTGCCGGACGTGCCGTCGCCGAAGTCCCAGGCGCGGGCGGTGACCGTGCCGTCGGCGTCGGCCGACGCCGAGCCGTCGACGCGGGCGACCAGCCCGGTCGTCGTCGCGGTGAACGCCGCCGTCGGCGGCTGGTTCGGCGGGGGCACGACGATCGCGACCGGGCGGGTCGTGGTCGCCGTGGCACCCCTCGCGTCGGTCACTCGCAGCGTCACCGTGTAGGTCGCCGTGGCGCGGTACTGGTGCGCCACGGTCGGGCCGGTGCCGGTGCTGCCGTCGCCGAAGTCCCAGGCGTACGAGGCGATCGCGCCGTCGCTGTCGCTCGAGCCCGAGGCGTCGAACGACGCCTCGGCGTCGGACACGCTGGCGAGGAACGCGGCGGACGGCGCGGCGTTGGGCGCCGTCCCGGTGCTGCCGAGGGCGTGGTGCCGCGCGACCTGCTCCGCGGTCAGCGCCGCCGGGTACACCGCCACCTCGTCGAGGCGACCGTTGTAGTACGGCGTCGACGCCCATGGCCGGTCCGCGCCGATCCGCCAGAAGCCCGTGATGTCGTAGGCGCCGGTGGTGTCGGCGCGGGAGGCCACCAGGCGCCCGTCGACGTACAACGACATCCCGTCCGGTCCGACCGTGCCCACGACGTGGTGCCAGGTCCCGTTGTTGTAGACGGCCGGGCTGGTCAGGATGCGCGGGGCGTCCGGGTACACCGCGAAGTTGACCCGGCCAGCGGGGTCGAGCCAGATCTGCCGGTCGTTGTCACTGCTCAGCCCGGTTCGGGCGCTGCCGAAGTCCATGATCACACCGCCGGCCGTCGTCCGGGTCTCGAACCACGCCTCGACGCTGAAGGTGTCGGGCCCGCGCACGGCCGTCTGCGAGCCGAGTGAACCGGAGGTCCCGTCGAACCAGGCCGCGGTGTCCGCGTCGCCCTGCAGTCCGCCGGGCCAGTTCAACTGGACCCCTGGCGTCATCGTGCTGTCGTTGGCACCGGCCTGGCTGTAGGCGATGGCACCGGAGCGCTCGCCCAGGGGCCAGTACTCGGTGGCGCCGTCGGCGTGCACCGCGTCGGCGTAGGCACGGGCGGAGCCGGTGCCCGAGACCGCGACCGTCGCCGTCCCGAGGTCGACCTCGTTGCCGTACGGGTCGGCGGACACCACGCGGTAGCTGTGCGCTCCCTCGGCCACCGCACGGTCGGTCCACGCGAGCACCGGACGCTGCCACCACGACGACGGCCGGCTGAACCGGGCGACCGGCGTCGTGGCCCCGTCCCGGAACACCGAGTACGTCAGCGTGCCGTTGTCGTCGTCGCTGGCCGCCTGGAAGCTGACGCGGACCGCGCCGGGCGCGATGGCGGTCGCGGCAGTCGGTGAGCCGGCGGTGGGACCGACGGCGTTCGGGGCGAGCTCCGGCATGGCGAAGCGGACCAGGCCCTGCTGCGCCTGCCCGTTGACCCGCGGGAACTCCCCGCCGTAGACGACGTACCGGTCGTTCCCGCTGACGCTCCAGCCGCCCTGGAACTGCCGGGTGTACTCACCCTGGGCGAAGCTCGGGTACCAGGTGAGGACCGCCGGCGCCGGCTGCCCGGTGAAGTTCAGGTTGCTCTGCGCGACGATGCCCACGGAGGCCGCCGGGGAGAGGCTCAGCGCCGTCGCCCGCTTCCAGACGCGCGGCTCCTGCTCGGGGAAGCCTCCGATGTTGACGCAGCTGTGGGCGTGCGAGGCCAGGTACAGCGCCCCGCCGGTCGGGAACCCCGAGTACGTGTCGCCGCGGCAGTCGGCCACCCACCGGAGCCGCCCGCCCACCGCGTCCGCGGCGAAGGAACCCTCGAGGTTGCCGGGACCGTAGAAGTCGTAGCCGGTCCCGTAGACCGCGTCGCCGTCGGTCGACAGGCTCCAGACGGCCGAGTTGTTGCCGTGGTTCGTGATCAGCTGGTTGGCGGCGAAGGGGCGGGTGGCCCCGGATCCGGGGTCCAGCGCGGTGACGCCCGTGGCCTTGACCCCGTTCATCGCGTAGAACCGCCCGGCCACCACGACCTGCGAGCCGCCACCAGCGACCACCAGGGCCATCACCTCGTTGGAGGTGATGGCGTTGCGCGCAGCGTCGCTGGTGTTGGGGATGGCGTTGCCCTTGGCGTCGAAGAAGGGCAGTCGGTTGCCGCTGGTGGGACCGACACCCGGCACCGGCACCCACGGCAGCAGGCCGCCGTCGGAGGCGCGGACCGCGGCCAGCCGGGTGCGGCTCACGGCGCCGACCGCGGTCAGGCTGCCGCCGAAGTAGACGGTGGAGGCGGTGGCCGCGAGCGCCCGCACCTGGCCGTTGGCGCTGGGTGCCCAGGTGGCGACCAGGGCGTGGGTGCGCGTGTCGTAGGCGGCGATCCGGTTGCGGACCTGCCCGTTGGCGCGGGTGAAGTCACCGCCGACGTAGATCCGCGAGCCGTCCGGCGAGGCGGCCACGACCAGCGCCTGGGCGTTGAGGTCGGGCGCGAAGGACTGGACCAGCTCGCCGGTGCGGATGTCGTAGGCGAGCAGGTTGTTGCGGACCGTCTCCGAGGTGCCCGCCGGGGCGCCCGCCGGGCGGGCCCGGGTGAACGAGCCGGCCGCGTAGACGGTGTTGCCGACGACGACCTGCGACCACACGACGCCGTCGATCTGGACGGTCGGCAGCGGGTCGGCGGTGACGGTGGCCGGGTTCGCGGCCGACGGAGTGGCCGGCGCCGAGTCGGCGAGCGCGGTCCCGGGTGCCAGGAAGGCCAACCCGCCGGCCATGAGCAGCGTGCTCAGGACCCCCGACACCAGCCGCTTCGGCGCAGCCGACAACCGTTCCCCCATGGTGCTCCCCCGTCGATCGTCCCCGTGTGCAGCGTCCCGATGGGACGAGCGCCGAACACTAAGCGTCACGATCGACGGTCGGCCAGGGTGATCACCCCGCCCGATCCGGTGACGACCTGCGCATTTGTGCAGGTCAGGGGCGTTCGACACTCACCCACCGTGACCGGCGAGCCCCCTCCTCCGAGTGAGCCGGCCGGCGGGTCCCGGACGCACGACGGCCCCCGCCCCACCGCGGTGCGGCGGGGACGGGGGCCGGTCGGACGGCGCAGGGGTCAGGGCGCCGAGCCGGTGAACAGCAGCAGCGGGGCGCCGGCCTGGTAGCCGACCTCGACGGTCACCCGGTCGCGGGCGTCGGCGGGGACGCTGAACACGTACACGCCGTCGGCCGACTCCCCCGGCTCGAGCAGGCCGGTGAAGGCCCGCTGCGCCTCGTCCTCCAGGGGCGAGGCCGGCGTGCGGTCCGCTCCGTAGGAGGCGTTGACGGCCACTCCCCCCAGGGACACCGGCTCCTCGGTGCCGTTCTCGATGCTGACGGTGATCCGCAGCGCGGGGCCGGCGATGTTGCCCGGGCCGACCGCGGTGCCGTCGACCGCCTCGAGGCCGGCGATGCGGGCGACGATGCCGTTGCCGACGGCGGCCGGCTCGTCGAGCGCGACCTCCGGAAGGGCCGCCGGCAGCTCGTCGACGTCCTCCGTCGGGCCGGTCGGCTCGGGCGTCGGCAGGGGGGCCGGGACGGTCGCGTCGGCCGGGGTGGAGGTCGCGGTCGCCGCCGACGACGGCGATTGCTCGTCCTCGTTCCCGAGCACGAGCAGCAGCGCCACGAGCGCGGCCACGAGCAGCGCGGCGGCGCCGGCGACGAGCAGGCCGCGGCGGCCGCGGCCGGGGAGCTCGGGCGGGGAGGCCGGCGCGGTCGCGGGGGTCTGGGTGGTCACGGTGCGGTCGTCCTTGTCGTCGTCGTCGTCGTCGTCGGGGCCCGGCTGGGCAACCGGTCGATCTCGCCGAACCACTTCCGGCAGGCCAGGGCCAGGTAGCCGGCCGTGGCGAGGAAGAGCAGCGAGTAGGCGGAGAAGAACAGGGCCGGAGCGCCCATGAGGACGAACACCCAGCACAGCAGGCCGTAGTCGGTGGGCACCACCAGCAGCGACCGGAGCACGCTGGGCCGCTCGGCGGTGCGCTGCGCACGGGTCGCCGCGCCGTGCCGCTCGCGGAGGGCCTCGTTGAGCATCGTGCCGAAGAACAGCACCGCGGCCACGACGCAGAACCCGAGCGGCACCAGGAGCAGCGGTCCGCGGTCGACGGTCTCGACGCGGTACAGCGACACCAGGACGGCGAGGTGCAGGCTCGAGGTCTTGGCCGCGTCGACCATGTGGTCCAGCCACTCGCCGGCCGGGGAGCCGCCGCCACGCAGCCGGGCAAGCTGGCCGTCGGCGGAGTCGAAGGCGTAGCCGACGGCCAGGCACGCCGACACGGCGACCCCGGTGCCCCAGCCCGGCCGGGCGAGGGCGAGGACGGCGATGCCGGTCGCGGTGAACGCGGCACTGATCGTGGTGACCGCGTTGGGGGTGAGCCGGACTCCGAAGGCCAGCGCGGCGAGCAGCCGGCCCAGCCGCCGGTTGACGAAGCGGGAGTAGGCCGGCGCGCCCTGCGCTCCCTTCTGCGCCGTCCCCAGGCGGCGCAGGGTGTCCCCCAGCCCCGCCGGGGGCGGGGCCGGCACGGTCGCGGTCACTGCTGACCGGCCAGCAGCTGCTCCACCGCGGGAGCGGCGGCCGGTGCGGGCACGGCCGGGGTCACCGGCGGCGGCACGGCCCCGGTCACCGGCGGCAGCTCGGCCGGCCGGTGCCAGGAGGCGGGTGCGTCGGCGGCGGTCGGCCTCCGGCGCCCGGAGGGCCGGCGCCCGGGGAACCGGCGCTCGGCCAGCACGCGGGCCAGCTCCTCGTAGCCGGCGGCCACCTGGTCCCAGTCGTAGCCGCCGGCCAGCTCGCGCGCCCGCCGGCCGGCGCGGGCCGTGCCCTCGGGGTCGGCCTCGACCGCGACCACGTGCCCGGCGACGTCCTCGGGCGTGCGGAAGTAGCGGCCGGCGTCGGCGACGACCTCGCGGTTGAAGTCGACGTCGAACGCGGTCACCGCCGCGCCGGCGCCGATGGCGCGCAGCAGCGAGGGGTTGGTGCCCCCGACGGAGTGCCCGTGCAGGTAGGTGGCGCAGTTGGCGTAGAGCTGGTCGAGCACCTGCTGGTCCCAGACCCCGCCGAGGAAGCGGACCCGCTCGTCGGCGAGCGCGTGCACCCGGCGGGTGTACGCGTCGGCGTACGGCGCGGAGCCGACGACGACCAGTGGCTTGGCCGCCGCGCTGGCCGCGTACCCCGCGACGATCAGGTCGACGTGGTTCTCCGGCTCGAAGCGGGCGACGACGAGGTGGTAGCCGCCCGGGACGAGGTCGAGCTCGGCGAGGCGGTCGGCGCCGGGGTCGATGAGCGGCGCCCCGTAGGTGAGCAGCGTCGTCGGCGCGGCGAAGGCGTCCCGGTAGTAGTCGGCGATGCCCCGCGCGTCGGCGATGAGCGCGTCCGACCAGCGGACGGCGAGCGCCTCGGCGACCCGGTAGTAGCGCCGTCCGGTCGGGCCCCACTTCGCCCGCTTCCACTCCAGCCCGTCCACGTGCGTGGCGACCGGGATGCGGGCGGCGCGCAGCGCCGGCAGCAGCGGCGAGTTGGCCGCGTTGAAGACGAACGCGGCGTCCGTGCGGTGGGTGAGCAGGTGCCGCACCGACAGCGCGGTGTGGCTCAGGGTCTCCAGCGCGCGCCGGCGCGCGGCGGGCAGGTGCACCAGCTCCATGCCGAGGTACCCGGCCGGCGGCGGCTCGGTCGCACCCGGCGGGGTCCGGCAGTAGACGACGACCCGGTGCCCGCGGTCGGCGAGACGGCGTCCCACCTCCTCGACGGCGGTCTCGAAACCGCCGTACCGGGCGGGGACACCTCGCGTCCCCACCATGGCGATGCTGAGCGCGTCCACCTGGCCTCCGATCCCTGCCTCCGAGCGGACGGCGGGGGCCCCTGCGGGTCGCACGGGTGCCGTCTCTCCCAGGCAGCATCGACGCCGGTCACCCGGTCGTGGAGCGCAGCGCGGTCGCCCTCACCCGCATGGGTCACGCGGGCGAGGGCTGGCGCCCTCAGTAGGCGCCGGAGCGGCTGAGGACGGCGCGGGCGGTCTTGGCGAGGATGAGCGCGTCCATCGCCAGCGACCAGTTCTCCACGTAGCGGAGGTCGAGGCGGACGGCCTCCTCCCACGGCAGGTCGCTGCGGCCGGAGATCTGCCACAGCCCGGTCAGGCCGGGCTTGACCAGCAGCCGGCGGCTGACCGAGGTGTCGTAACGGGCCACCTCCCCGGGCAGCGGTGGCCGGGGCCCGACCAGCGACATGGAGCCGCCGAGGACATTGAACAGCTGGGGCAGCTCGTCCAGCGACAGCCGGCGCAGCAGCCGGCCCACCGGCGTCACCCGCGGATCGACCCGCATCTTGAACAGCAGCCCGTCGGAGATGTTCTCCGCCCGCAGCCCGTCGACCTGGCGGTCGGCGCCGACGACCATGCTCCGGAACTTCAGCATCGTGAAGGCCTGGCCGTTCACGCCGACCCGCTCCTGGCGGTAGAGGACCGGGCCGGGGCTGGTCAGGCGGATCGCCGCCGCGAGGGCCAGCAGCACCGGGGCGAGCGCGACGATCGCGAGCGCGGCGGCGACGCGGTCCAGGCTGCCCTTGACCACGCGCTGCCAGCCGGTGAACCGCGGCTGCTCCACGGTGAGCAGCGGCAGCCCCTCGAGCGGGCGGATGTGCAGGCGGGGGCCGGCGACCTCGACCAGGCCCGGCGCGACGAGCAGCTCGATGCCGGTGCCCTCCAGCTGCCAGGACAGCCGGCGCAGGTACTCGGCGGCGGTCTCGCTGGCCGAGGTGACCGCGATCGTGTCCGCGCCGTGCTCCGCGGCGATGGCCAGGACGTCGTCCAGACCGCCCACGGGGACCGCGGCACCCTGGGCCACCCGCACCCGGTCGTCGGGGGTCACGCAGGCCGCGACGACGTCCAGGCCCGCGTAGTTCTCCCGGCGCACCCGCTGGACCAGCTCCAGGACGGCGGTCCCGCGGCCGACGACGACCACGCGCTTGGTGCACCACCCGCAGGCCCGCAGCCCGCGCAGGGCGCAGCGGGCGGCGAACCGGCCCAGCAGGGTGACGAGGGTGAGACCCGGGACGGCGCCGACGACGAGTGCGCGGCTGAGATCGAGCGCGGCGGCGTAGGAGAGGAAACCGAGCAGCGCGAGGAGGACGAGGCCGGCCTTGCCGACCGCCCGGTACTCGTCGCTGCCGGTGCCGAAGACCCGCTCGGAGTGCGCGCCGACCGCGTGCAGCAGCAGCGGCCACGCGGCGACGAGAGCGAGGACCACCCACGACAGCGCGGCGCCGGAGGTCCATCCCTCCGCCCGGGTGGCGAGGACGAGCGCCCCGGCACCGGCGGCGGCGAGCGCCTCGAAGCCGGTGAGGGCGAGTGAGAAGCGGCCCACCCAGGCCCGGGTCACCGTGCGGAGCCGCGGCGTCGCCGTCCTGGCCCGGACGGCCGAAGCCGTCCCCAGCCGGACCCTGGTGTGGTCGAGTAGCACGGTTCCCCCCGGACGCGCGTGACGGTACGTAGTCGGGAACCGAGTGCGGGAGCCCGGGAACGGGCGGTCCTGCGGGCCTCAGCAGCCCGACTTCGCAGCAACCATCACAGGGCGTCACGACCGGGTCAACGCGCGGGGCGACCGTTCACCCCCATGGGAGCAGGAGTCACCCGGTCGGGGCGGGGAGGGGTGACGGGGCGTCAGGTCCGGGGGTGGACGACGTTCTGCGCGGCCTCGAGCCCGCGGGTGAGGAGCTCCTCGGTCGCGTCGGCCGCCTCGGCCAGCAGCAGGCCGAGCTCCTTGCGCTCGGTGCCGGAGAAGTCCTTGAGCACGAAGTCGGCGGGGTCCTGCCGGCCGGGCGGGCGGCCGATGCCGACGCGCACCCGGAGGTAGTCCTTGGTGCCGGTGGACCGGGTGATCGACCGCAGGCCGTTGTGGCCGCCCTCGCCGCCGCCCCGCTTGAGCCGCACGCAGGAGAACGGGAGGTCGAGCTCGTCGTGCAGCACCACGAGGTCGCAGGCCGGGAGGTGGTGGTAGTCCAGCAGGCCGCGCACCGGCCCACCGGACTCGTTCATGTAGGTGGTGGGGCGGGCCAGCACGACCCGCCGTCCGGCCAGCCGGCCCTCACCGGAGAGCGCGCGGGACCGGGCGCCCTTGCCCGGCGAGAGCCGGATGCCGGCCCGCGCGGCCAGCTCATCGAGCACCATCGCGCCCACGTTGTGCCGGTGGCCGGCGTAGGACGGGCCGGGGTTGCCGAGGCCGACGACCAGGAAGGGGCCCTCGGACACGACCGCGGGGGCCCCGGCATCGCCGGCGCCCCCGCGGGTCGTTGCGTCGCTGCTCAGGGCTGGACGCCGGTGTTCTCGCCGGCGTCGGCCGGGACGGCACCCTCGGTCTCGGAGGTGGCCTCCTCGGTGGGCTCGGTGTGCTCCTCGCGCTCGATGCCGGCCTCGGCCTCGGCCTCGGCCAGCTCGGCCTCGAGGGCCTCGGCGGTCGGGGCGCCCAGGAAGCCGATGACCAGCGCCTCGGCGTCGGTGATCAGCGTCGCGCCGCTGGGCAGCACGAGGTCGCCGGCGGCGATGTTCTGACCGGCGGTGCGGCCGGTGATGTCGACCTCGATGGCCTCGGGCAGCTTCGTGGCGTCGGCCTCGATGGCGACCGTGTTCAGCTGGTGGTTCGGGATCGAGTCGATGCCGGGCTCGCCGACGACGACGATCGGGACCTCGACGGTCGTCCGCTCACCGCGGCGCACGAGCAGCAGGTCGACGTGCTCGTGCTGGCGGGTCAGCGGGTCGCGCTGCACGGCCTTGGTCAGCGCCAGCTCCTCCTTGCCGTCGAGGACGACGGTCAGCAGGGCGTTGGCGCCGCCGTTGCGCAGCGCCGCGGCGAACTCGCGGGCCGGCAGGGACAGGTGCACGACGTCCTGGCCGTGCCCGTAGAGGACGGCGGGGATGCGGCCGGCCCGGCGGGTGCGGCGGGCGCCGCCCTTGCCGAACTCGGTGCGGGACTCGGCGACGAGGCGGAAGTCAGCCACGGTGGTGTGCTCCTCGAGAGGTGGTCGGTGTCGGTGGCCGGCACACGGCGCGGCACACCCCACCTGGAGGCACACGCACGTCGATCACGGAGTACGGAGGAACCGTCTCCCTCGCCGGGCAACCACCCCAGGATACCCGACGCCCCCACCCGGACTTTCGGCGCGGAAAGTCCGCAATGGGCCGACCCGCAGCGGCGAGATCCGCTGACCCCGTCGGGGACGGCACGGACCCGGAGTGGACCGGCCGCGGGGGTCCGGAGGACCTCCCGGCCGGGACACGGGAGGGGCTCAGCGCACCAGGGGGACGGCACCTGGCCGCGGTGTCGTCCGGTAGGACGACGATGTGCTCAGCTCGCGCCGTCGAAGAGGCTGGTGACCGAGCCGTCCTCGAAGACCTCCTTGATCGCCCGGGCGAGCAGCGGGGCGATGGAGAGCACGGTGAGCTTGTCGAACTGGCGGGCCGACTCGATCGGCAGCGTGTTGGTCACGATGACCTCGCTGACCTGGCTGTTCTTCAGCCGGTCGACGGCCGGGCCGGAGAGGACGCCGTGGGTGGCGGTGACGATGACGTCGGCGGCGCCGGCCTCGAACAGCGTCTCGGCGGCCTTCACGATCGTGCCGCCGGTGTCGATCATGTCGTCGACCAGGATGCAGGCCCGGCCGGCGACGTCACCGACGACGCGGTTGGCCTTGACCTCGTTGGGCTTCATCGGGTCGCGGGTCTTGTGGATGAAGGCCAGCGGGACGCCGCCCAGCTTGTCGGTCCAGCGCTCGGCGACGCGCACCCGGCCGGAGTCCGGCGAGACGACGGTGATGTCGCGGTCGCCCCACCGCTGGCAGACGTGCGACACCAGCAGGTCGAGGGCGAAGAGGTGGTCGACCGGGCCGTCGAAGAAGCCCTGGATCTGTGCGGTGTGCAGGTCGACGGTCATGAGCCGGTCGGCGCCGGCGGTCTTGAACAGGTCGGCGACCAGCCGGGCGGAGATCGGCTCGCGGCCGCGGTGCTTCTTGTCCTGCCGGGCGTAGGGGAAGAACGGGGCGACGACGGTGATCCGCTTGGCCGAGGCGCGCTTGAGCGCGTCGACCATGATCAGCTGCTCCATGAGCCAGGTGTTCAGCGGCGCGGTGTGACTCTGCACCACGAAGGCGTCGCAGCCGCGTACCGACTCCTCGAACCGGACGAACAGCTCGCCGTTGGCGAACTCGTAGGCCGCCGTCGGCGTCGGCGACACCCCGAGGTGGCCGGCGATCTCGTCGGTCAGCTCCGGATAAGCCCGCCCGGAGAACAGCATCAGGCTCTTGCTGGTGGCTTGCCGGATGGCGCTCATCGGCTCTGTTACCCCTGGTGGTCGAAATCCGCCGCCGTCTACTCGGACCCCCTGGTCCCAGTGTCGGTCGCTGTCCCGGCTGCTGCATCCCTGGCCGCCTCGGCGGCCTTCGCGGCGGCCGTTCCGGGCCGCCGCCGTGCCACCCAGCCTGCCACATTGCGCTGCGTGGCCCGCGCCACGGCCATGGCCCCCGGGGGCACGTCCGAGGTGATCACCGAGCCGGCGGCGGTGTAGGCGCCGTCCCCGATCGTGACCGGTGCCACGAACATGTTGTCGGCTCCGGTCCGCGCGTGGCTGCCGATCGTGGTGTGGTGCTTGTGCACGCCGTCGTAGTTGACGAAGACGGTGGCCGCGCCGATGTTCGAGCCCTCGCCGATCGTGGCGTCGCCGACGTAGGACAGGTGCGGCACCTTCGAGCCGGCGCCCACCTCGGCGTTCTTCGTCTCGACGAAGGTGCCGACCTTCGCGCCGGCGTGCAGCCGGGTGCCGGGGCGCAGGTAGGCGAACGGCCCGACCGAGACGTCGGGGCCGATCTCCGCCCCGACGCAGTGCGCCCGGACGACGCTGGCGCCCTCCCCCACCGCGGTGTCCACCAGCGTGCTGTCCGGCCCGACGACCGCGCCGGAGGCCACCGACGTCGTCCCCTGCAGCTGGACGCCCGGTTCGAGCAGCGCGTCCGGCCCGACGGTGACGGTGACGTCGACCCAGGTGGTGGCCGGGTCGACGACCGTGACGCCGGAGCGCATGAGCTCGTCGAGCACGCGCTCGTTCAGCGTGCGCCGGCGGGCGGCGAGCTCCCGCCGGTCGTTGCAGCCGAGCACGTCGACCGGGTCCGCGGCACGCTCGCCGCCGACACGGGCACCCTCGGCGACGAGCAGGCCGAGGACGTCGGTCAGGTACTGCTCGCCCTGGTCGTTGGCCGCACCGACCCGGTCCAGTGCCCGGCGCAGCGCGGCCGCGTCGCCGACGTAGACGCCGGCGTTCACCTCGCGGATCGCCCGCTGCGCGTCGGTCGCGTCCCGCTCCTCCACGATCGCCAGCACCCCGCCGTCCTCGGCCCGCACGATCCGGCCCAGCCCCGTGGGCTCGTCGACCTCGGCGGTCAGGACGGTGAGCACGTTGCCCGCGGCGGTGTGCGCGTCGACCAGCGCGCCGATGGTCTCCCGGCGCAGCAGCGGGGCGTCGCCGTTGACCAGCAGCACCGGCCCCTCCAGGTCCGGGACGGCGGCCAGCGCGACGGCGGCAGCGTGCCCCGACCCGTTCTGCTCCTCCTGCACCACCGGCCGGGCCCCCGGCGCGGTCGCGGCCAGGTGCTCGGCCACCGTCTCCCGTCCGGCGCCGACGACCACGAGGGTGTGCCGGGCCGCCAGCGGCTCGACGGCGGCCAGCACGTGGCCGAGCATGCTGCGCCCGCCGAGCGGGTGCAGGACCTTGGGCAGCGCCGACTTCATCCGGGTGCCCTGGCCAGCGGCGAGGACGACGACGGCGGCGACGTTCGGGTGGGTCACGGATCTCCTCGTGCCTGGGGCTCGGGTCGGCGTTGCTGGGGGACTCGGACTCGAACCGAGACTTCCCGGCTCCAAAGGCCGGCGGGCTGCCGATTACCCCATCCCCCACTGCGGCGTCACGGACGCCGGCCGGCGTCCCCCTGGAGACTAGGACGCGCGCCGGGCCCGGGCACCGGTCACCTCGGGAGACCACCCGTCCGCTCGACGGGCGCGGCTCCCTACGGTCACGTAGGTTACGGCCTCGAACCCCCGGCACCTGCGGCGCCAGCCCATGCGCCCTGCCGGGCCCGTCCCTGGAGGTCGCTTGTCCGCTCCCGCTCGCACGAGGCCCACCGCTCCGGTGCGCCCCACCGCCGACCCGGACTCCGGGCTGCCGGCGAACGCACTGGGCAAGGAGAAGGGCGCGGTCGAGCAGATCACGCTCTACGTGTTCGTCGTCGTGCCGTTCCTGGCGCTGGCCGCCGTCGTCCCCGCCGTGTGGGGCTGGGGCCTGTCCTGGCTGGACGTCGGTCTGGCGGTCGGCTTCTACTTCCTGACCCTGCTCGGGGTCACGGTCGGCTACCACCGGCACTTCACGCACGGCTCGTTCAAGGCCAACCGGCCGCTGCGCATGGCGCTGGCGATCGTGGGCTGCATGGCGATCCAGGGTCCGGTCGTGCAGTGGGTCGCCGACCACCGCCGGCACCACGCCTTCTCCGACCGCGAGGGCGACCCGCACTCGCCATGGCGGTACGGCACCGACACCCGGGCGCTGCTCAAGGGCATGTGGCACGCGCACCTCGGCTGGCTGTTCGACCGCCGGCAGACCAACCCGGAGCGGTACGCCCCCGACCTGCTCAGGGACGCCGCCCTGCGCCGCACCAGCCGGCTGTTCGTCGTCTGGGCCTTCCTGAGCCTGGCCCTGCCGGCCGCGATCGGCGGTCTGGTGACCGGCGGCTGGGCCGGCGCGTGGACGGCGTTCTTCTGGGCCGGCCTGGTGCGGGTGGCGCTGCTGCACCACGTCACCTGGTCGATCAACTCGGTGTGCCACGTCGTCGGCACCCGGCCGTTCGCCTCGCGGGACCGCGCGACCAACTTCTGGCCCCTGGCGATCCTCAGCGGCGGCGAGTCGTGGCACAACCTGCACCACGCCGACCCCACCTGCGCCCGGCACGGCGTGCTGCGCGGGCAGGTCGACATGAGCGCCCGCGTCATCTGGCTGTTCGAGAAGCTCGGCTGGGCGCGCGACGTCAAGTGGCCCGACCCCGTCCGGCTCGCCGCCAAGCGGCGGGCCGCCGCGACGGCCACACCCTGACCGGCTCCCCCGGCGGCGCGTCGCGCCGCCGGGTGCGGATGACCGGCGCCGAGCGGCGCCGGCAGCTGCTCGACGTCGGGCGCGAGCTGTTCGCCCAGCGCGGCTACGAGGCGACCTCCATCGAGGAACTCGCCGCCCGCGCCGACGTCAGCAAGCCGGTCGTCTACGAGCACTTCGGCGGCAAGGAGGGGCTGTACGCGGTCGTCGTCGACCGGGAGATGCAGCGGCTGCTCGACCGCTTCACCACGGCGCTGGCCGCGGGGGGCACACCGCGCCAGCTGCTCGAGCGGGCGGCACTGGTCCTGCTCGACTACATCGAGGAGGACACCGACGGCTTCCAGGTGCTCAGCCGCGACTCGCCGCCGACCAGCCGGGGCACCTACTCGTCGCTGATCGGCGAACTGGCCGGGAAGGTCGAGCACATCCTCGCCGCCCAGTTCGACGCCCGCGGGTACGACCCCCGGCTCGCCGAGCTCTACAGCCAGGCACTGCTGGGCATGGTGGCGCTGGTCGGGCAGTGGTGGCTCGACCACCGCTGGCCGGACAAGCAGGAGGTCGCCGCGCACCTGGTGAACCTGGCCTACCACGGCCTGGCGCACCTCGACCCGCACCCGGTCCTGCTGGCCGAGCCGCCGGCCCGCCCGGCGTCCTGAGGTCGGTCAGCCGACCAGGCGCGCGCCGGGCACCGGACCGTGCACGGCCCGCACGGTGCGGAACACACCCTCCCCGGCCAGCTGGGCCGTCAGCCGCACCGCCGCCTCCTCGTCCTCGGCGAGCGCGGCCACCGTCGGCCCGGAGCCGCTGACGATCGCCGCCGGCGCGCCGGCTCCGGTGGCCGCGCGCAGGGCCCGCCGCAGGGCCGGCCGCAGCGACAGCGCCGGGCCCTGCAGGTCGTTGGAGAGGGCGGCGGCGAGGGCGGACACCGGCCCGCTGCGCAGGGCCGCGATGACCGGCTCGGGGGCGGCCGGCTCGGTGCCGTCGGGCACCCGGTCCTCGGCCCGCAACCGGTCGAGCTCGGCGTAGACCGCCGGCGTCGACAGCCCCTCGCCGGCGATGCCGAGCACCCAGTCCCAGCGGCGGCGGGCCAGCACCGGCGAGAGCCGCTCCCCGCGTCCGGAGCCGAGGGCGATGCCGCCCTGCAGGCTGAACGGGACGTCGCTGCCCAGCTCCGCGGCGAGGGCGGACAGCTCGCCGCGGGTGGCGTGGGTGCCCCACAGTGCGTCCAGGGCCACCAGCGCCGCGGCCGCGTCGGCACTGCCGCCGGCCAGGCCCGCGGCCGCCGGGATCGACTTGTCGATGGTGATGGTCGCCTCGGCCGGCACCCCGGCGCGCTCGGCGAGCAGCTCGGCGGCCCGCCAGACGAGGTTGCGGCGGTCGGCCGGGACGGCGTCCGGGCCGCTTCCCGTCGTCCCCTCGCCGGTGACGGTGAGCGCCAGCCCGTCCCCGGGGCGCACGGTCACGGTGTCGAACAGCGAGACGGCCAGGTAGACCGTGCGCAGCTCGTGGAAGCCGTCGGCGCGCAGCGGGCCGACGGCGAGGTGCACGTTGACCTTCGCCGGCGCCCGTGCGGCGACCGCGCCGTCCCCGGCCAGGCGACCAGGACCCCCGGGCGACGACCAGCTCACGTCGCCGCCTGCGTCGCTGCCAGGCGGGCGAAGTCGGTGACCGACAGCTGCTCGCCGCGGGTGGTGGGCTCGATCCCCGCCGCCCGCAGCCGCTCCTCCGCGGCCGCGGGGCTGCCGGCCCAGCGGGCCAGCGCCGCGCGCAGCCCCTTGCGGCGCATGCCGAAGGCGGCGTCGACGACCGCGAAGGTGGCCGCGCGGTCCCCCGGCGGCGGCGGCCGCCGCACCAGCGCCACCAGCCCGGAGTCGACCTTGGGCTCGGGCCAGAACACCCGGCGGCCGACGGAGCCGGCCCGCCGCACCTCGCCGTACCAGGCCGCCTTCACCGACGGCACGCCGTAGGCGCCGCTGCCCGGCGCGGCGGCCAGCCGCTCGGCGACCTCGGCCTGCACGAGGACCAGCGCGCGGCGCAGCGTCGGCAGCAGCTCGAGCAGGTGCAGGAGGACGGGCACCGCCACGTTGTACGGCAGGTTGGCCACCAGTGCGGTGGGAGCCGGCCCGGGAACTCCGGTGATCCGCAGCGCGTCGGCCTCGACGACGGTCAGCCGGCCGGCCACCGCCGGCGCACGCTCGGCCACGGTGCGCGGCAACCGGTCCGCCAGGCGCGGGTCGATCTCGACGGCGGTCACGTGCGCGACGGCGGGCAGCAGGGCCAGGGTGAGCGAGCCGAGGCCCGGCCCGACCTCCAGGACGACGTCGTCCGGGGTCAGCTCGGCGGTGCGCACGATCCGCCGGATGGTGTTGGCGTCGTGCAGGAAGTTCTGGCCGAGGCTCTTGGTCGGACGCAGCTCGAGCTGCTGGGCCAGGTCGCGGATCGCGGCCGGGCCCAGCAGCCCGTCGGTCGGCTCGGGAGGGGGAGTCAGGAGGAGCCGATCAGCCGAACAGCCGGGAGCCGCAGTGCGGCCACTGGCCGGCGCCCGAGCGCTGGTAGAGCAGCTGCGCGCGGTAGGTCTGCTCGTCGGCGGAGGCGGCCGAGGGGACCCCGGTGCCGCCCACGGCGCTCCACGTCGCCTGCGAGAACTGGTAGAGGCCGTGGTACTTGCCCGTGGAGCTCACCGCGTTGGGGCGGCCGCCGGACTCGCACTGCGCCAGCGCGGCCCAGTTGAGGCCGTCGGCGGACGGCGCGTTGCCACTGGACGCCGCGGGGCGCTCCTTGGTGCCGACGGTGACCAGCTCGTCGACCGGCTGGCGGGTCACGGTGGTGCTGAGCTGCTCGCGGGCGGTCTCGACGCCGTCCACCACGGTGACCCGGAAGGTGGTGGCCTGCTCGCCGTCCACGCCCGGCTGGGTGACGGTCTCGTCGCCCTCGAGGACGTTGGGGTCCTCGGTCTCGACCGTGTTGTGGCCGATGGCGGTGGTCTCGGTGACCTCGTTGACCTGGACGCGGAAGACCTGCAGCCGCATCCCGTTCATGAGTGCCTGCTCGGGGTAGAGGCTCGTGCGGTCGGTGGCGCCGAGGGTGACGCCCTGCTCGGCGAGCAGGTCGCCGGCGGTGGCGGCGGTGGTGGTCACGACGAGCTGCCGGCCGTCGACCAGCAGGGTGACGTCCTTGGGGGTGCTGATCGACAGCGCCATGCCGTCGAGCGGGAGGCGCTCGCTGCGGCTGGCGGAGACGACGAGGTCCGCGGCGCGGTAGCCGAGCTGCTCGAGGGCCTCGTCGACCGACAGCGCGGTCACGTAGACCTCGCTCTCGACGCCGTCCACGGTCAGGCGCAGCGGCCGGGCGCGGTTGACCACGACGGTGTCGCCGTCGGCCACGGTGGCACCGGCGTCGGGGAGGACGACGTCGTGCGACCGGGTCTCGAGGCCCTCCTCCTCGAGCACCTCGCCGACCGTGCCGGCGTAGGTGCTGACCTCACGCGCCTGCCCGTCGACGGTCAGCGTCAGGGACTTCTGGGCGGCGAAGTAGGCCAGGGAGCCGCCCACCAGTCCGAGCAGGACGAGGGCGAAGAGGGCGAGCTTCAGCGATCGGGGCACGACACTTCCACGGGGTCACGGGACCCGGGCAGAGGAGGCCGCGCAGGAGCCCACCGGCAGGCGGGCACCGAGCGCGTCCCCGGCTCGAACGGCAGTCGACCGGGAGCTCAGCGCTCCCGGTCGCGGTGCCGTCCGGGTCGGTCCCCACCCCGGCTGGTCACGACACGATAACGAACACGGTGCGTCTTGCACCGGTGCGCAGCGAGTGAAGCAGAGGAGCGTCCTGTCGACTTGTGGACGCGCCGACACTCTCCGTGTGCGCCGGGCCGCGTGGGGCGGGTGTGACAGTTGCGCAGCGTGAGGCGGGAGGGGTGACCAACCCCACAGTGTGGCGAAGACCGCTCAGGGGCAGAACACCCGGCCGCTACCCGGCGAGGGCGCGGTCGTTCGAGCGGATCGGCCGCAGCCAGGTGACCAGGAAGACGGCGACCGCCAGGCCCGCGGCCAGCGAGGCGAACCCGCCCGCGACGAGCGCGACGGGCAGCAGGTCGAACCCGTCGGTGACCCGGTCCCCCAGGTCGATGCCGGCCGCCAGGAGGAGCGTGCCGAGCGGCAGCAGGGCGAGGACGCTCGTGGCGGCGGTGACCAGGTGCGTCGTCCAGGTGCGCAGCGCCTCGTCGACCGGGACGTCGGCGCCCTCGGCCGGCACCGGGCGGACGAGCACCCGCAGCAGCGCCACCTCGGCCAGCACCCAGGTCGCCGCCGGCACCACGATCGCGACCCAGCCGACCGAGTCGGGCAGGTTGTCCTGCTGCCACATCAGGACGGCGGTGACCAGCTCGGCGGCCATCACCACGCGCATCGACCAGAGCAGGAACAGGGAGATCTGCTCCGAGCGGCGCGGCCGGCGGGCCGCCGTGCCGGTGCGCCACCGCGGGCGCGGGCGGGTCGCCTCGGCGAGCACGACGCCGGTCAGCAGCCCGATCGCCAGCGCCGGCGCCCACAGGAACACCGAGGCCTCGCCGAACAGCACGACGCTGACCACGATGCCGACGACGCCGAGCAGGAACCCAAACCGGCGGACCCGGCGACCGTGCTGCGCCTGACGCCGCAGCGTGGCGCTCCCCTCCGGGGTCGGGACGGCGAACTCGACGGCCGCCGCGGCCACCGCCCGGTGGCCCGCGGCCTGCGCCCATGCCCGGGCCAGCAGGACACCCGGCACCAGGACGGCGATGAACAGCACGACGGCGATGAGGCGACCCACGGCGCCCAGTGTCCACTCTTCCGCCGGGAACGGGAGAGGCTGTGGTCCGTCGTCAGCCGGCGGGCGTCCCGTCCCCGCCCCACGGGCCGAAGACCCGCTCGGCGGTGGCCGTCAGGGCGGCGCACAGCTGGTCGAGCTCCGCGCCGGTCACCTCGGCCAGCGCCCGCACGGTGAGCGGCACGAGACGCGAGGCGTTCGGCCGGCCGCGGTGCGGCATCGGCGTGAGGAACGGTGAGTCGGTCTCGACCAGCAACTGGTCCAGCGGCGTGAGCGCCGCGGCCTCCCGGAGGTAGCCGGCGTTGCCGAAGGTCAGGGTGCCGGCGAAGGAGAGCACGTGACCGCGCTCGACGCAGGCCGTCGCGAACGCGGCGTCCCCGGAGAAGCAGTGGAAGACGGTGTGCTCGGGCGCCCCCTCGTCGTCGAGCACGCGGAGGATCTCCTCGTGGGCGTCGCGGTCGTGGATGACCAGCGCGACGTCCCGCTCCTTCGCGATCCGGATGTGCGCCCGGAACGACGCCTCCTGCGCCGCCCAGCCCTCGGGACCGGTGCGGAAGCGGTCCAGCCCGGTCTCCCCCACCGCGCGCACGCGGGGCAGCGCCGCGAGCCGGTCGATCTCGGCCAGCACGTCGTCGGTGGCCGCTCCGGTCCCCGCCTCGTTCGGGTGGACGGCGACCGCGGCCAGCACGTTCGGGTGCCGGGCCGCGAGCTGCGCCGACCACCGGGACGAGCCGACGTCGACGCCGACCTGGACGAGCCGGGTGACGCCGACGGCCACGGCGGCCGCGATCTCGGCGTCCACCGCGGCCTCGTCGGGCCGCCGGTCGCTGTCGAGGGCGATGTCGAGGTGGGTGTGGCTGTCGACCGCCGGGGACGGCAGCGGCTCCGGGGAGGGCGGCGGCTCGCCCCGCCGGTTGGCGCGGGCGCCGGCCGACCGGCTCACGAGGAGGCTCCGCCGTCCTCCAGGCGGCGCAGCTCGTCGGCGACGATCGACTCGTCGAGCTTGGTGAACACCGGGGTGGGCGGGGCGAGCGGCGTGCCGGCCGACAGCGGCCGGGACGCCCAGACCGCCTGCGCGGCGTCGTAGTCCCCGGTGATGACCGGGTAGGGCGAGCCGTCGTCGAGGTCGGTCACCTCGTCGATCCGCGGGGCCGGCGACCACACACCCGTGCCGCCGAGCAGCTCGTGGATCTTCTGCGCGGAGTGCGGGAGGAACGGGGTCAGCAGCGCGTTGCAGTCGCTGATCGCCTGCAGCGCGGTGTGCAGGACGGTGTCCCGGCGGGCCGGGTCCTCCTTGAGCTTCCACGGCGCCTGGTCGGACAGGTACTTGTTGGCCTCGCCGACCACCCGCATCGCCTCGGCGGCCGCGGCCTTCTGCCGGTTGCGCGCCAGGAGGTCGCCGATCGGCCCGAACGCCGCCTTCGTCGTCGCCAGCAGGGCCTGGTCGGCCTCGGTGAGCTCACCGGGCGTGGGGACGGCGCCGACGTTCTTGGCCGCCATCGACACCGAGCGGTTGACCAGGTTGCCCCAGCCGGCGACCAGCTCGTCGTTGTTGCGGCGGCGGAACTCCGCCCAGGTGAAGTCGGTGTCCTGGCTCTCCGGGCCGGCCGCGGCGATGAAGTAGCGCAGCGCGTCGGCGTCGTAGCGGGCCAGGAAGTCGCGCACGTAGATCACGACCTGGCGGGAGGAGGAGAACTTGCGCCCCTCCATCGTCAGGAACTCGCTGGAGACCACCTCGGTGGGCAGGTTGAGCCGGCCCAGCGAGCCCGGCGTCCCGCCCTTGTCGCCCGCGCCGTTGTAGCCGAGCAGCTGGGCCGGCCAGATCTCGGAGTGGAAGACGATGTTGTCCTTGCCCATGAAGTAGTAGGCGTCGGAGTCCGGCGCCTGCCACCACTGCCGCCACGCCTCGGCGTCCCCGGAGCGGCGGGCCCACTCGATCGACGCGGACAGGTAGCCGACGACGGCGTCGAACCACACGTAGATGCGCTTGTCCGGCCGGTCGCGCCAGCCGTCCAGCGGCACCGGCACGCCCCAGTCGATGTCGCGGGTGTAGCTGCGCGGCTTGAGGTCGTCGAGCAGGTTGACGCTGAAGTTCAGCACGTTGGGCCGCCAGCTCTTCCGCGTGGCCAGCCAGTCGCCCAGCGCTCTCGTGAAGGCCGGCAGGTCGAGGAAGTAGTGCTCCTCCTCGACGAACTTCGGAGTCTCCCCGTTGATCCGGCTGACCGGGTTGATCAGGTCGACCGGGTCGAGCTGGTTGCCGCAGTTGTCGCACTGGTCGCCGCGGGCGCCGTCGTAGCCGCAGATGGGGCAGGTGCCCTCGATGTAGCGGTCGGGCAGGGTGCGGCCGGTGGACGGGCTGATCGCGCCGAGCGTCGTCTGCGGGAAGACGTAGCCGTTCTTCAGCAGCCCCAGGAACATCTCCTGGCTGATCCGGGCGTGGTTGACCGTCGTCGTCCGGGTGAACAGGTCGTAGCTCAGCCCGAGGCTGGCCAGGTCGTTCACGATGATCCGGTTGTTGCGGTCGGCGATCTCCCGCGGGGTGATCCCCTCGGCGTCGGCGGCCACGGTGATCGGCGTCCCGTGTTCGTCGGTGCCGCTGACCATCAGCACCCTGTCCCCCACCATGCGGTGGTAGCGGCTGAAGACGTCGGAGGGGACGCCGAAGCCGGAGACGTGGCCGATGTGCCGCGGGCCGTTGGCGTAGGGCCAGGCCACGGCCGTCAGGATGTGCCGATCACTCACGCGTCCGAGGGTACGGAGGGGGGTCCAGCCGGTTCAGGGGCGGCTGGTGCCCGCCGTCGCCGGCGCGTCGCTCGCGGTGCCCGGGGCCGGCGTGCTGAGCGCGACGGTGCAGAGCGCCAGCCCGATGACGGCCAGCGTGGCGGCGCGCAGCACCGGCCGCGCCGGACCGGTCTCGGAGCGGTCGGCCGGGACCGGCGGTCCCTGCGCCGCCCAGGCCAGCGCCGAGGGCGAGCCGGCGAGCAGCAGCTTCCCGACCGGGACGGCGAGGAGCAGCAGGACCAGCGCCGGCAGCGTGGCCGGTGCGACGGCGGGCAGCGGGCCGACGAGGCTGGCCATCAGCAGCACGCCGACGAGGGCCAGCTCGGCGGTGGCGAGACCGGTGAACAGCCGCCGTCCGGACCCGTCGACGAGCAGCGCGCCACCCCCGGCGCACAGCACCACCCACGCGGCCAGGGCGACCAGGACCACCGCCACCAGCGCGCCGGAGGGGCGCAGCGGGGACAGCAGCAGGCCGTCCAGCCCGGTCAGCGCGCCGGCCACCAGGGCCACGGACTCGAGGCCGGCGACGGCGCCGGCCGCCAGCACCGTCACCGGCGGGTGGACCCGCGCGGAGGACGGCGGTGCGCTGGTGGTCCGGGGGTCGAGGACGGTGCTCGCCACGGTGCTGCTCTCCCTGGCCGGGGACGACGGTCACCAGTCGGGTCGGCGCCGGCGGGAGCCGGCTGTACGACCACGGAGGTGCCCCTCACCCCTCCGGAGGAGAGCTCAGGCGCGGGAGATGTCCTTGCCGCCCGTCGACGCCGGGACGCGCTCCCCGGTCGCCATCCGGCTGTGGCCGCGGCCGTAGACGAAGTAGATGACGATCCCGATCAGCATCCACACCAGGAAGCGCAGCCAGGTGTCGACCGGGAGGTTGGCCATCAGCCAGAGGCAGGCCGCGGCGGAGACCCACGGCAGCACCTGGACGAACGGGACCCGGAAGGTCCGCTCGAGGTCGGGCCGGGTGCGCCGCAGCCGCCACACGCCGACCGACACCAGCAGGAACGCGAAGAGCGTGCCGATGTTGACCAGCTCGGCCAGCGCGGTGAGCGGGACCAGGCCGGCCAGGAGCGCGACGACCGCGCCGGTGGCGATGGTGATCTTGTACGGCGTGCCGTAGCGCGGGTGCACACGGGCCAGCCCGCCCGGCAGCAGGTGGTCCCGGCTCATCGCGAACAGCACCCGCGACTGGCCGAGCATGAGGATCATGACCACCGAGGTCAGGCCGGCCAGCGCACCGAGGGAGATGACGCTGGAGAAGAACGTCAGCCCGTTGGCGGCGAACGCCCCGGCCAGCGGCGCGTCGGCCGACAGCTCGGTGTACTCCTGCATGCCGACGACGACCAGCGAGACGGCCACGTAGAGCGTGGTGCAGATGGCCAGCGAGCCGATGATCCCGCGCGGGAGGTCCCTGCCCGGGTTGCGCGTCTCCTCCGCCGCCGTCGCGACGATGTCGAACCCGATGAAGGCGAAGAAGACGATCGCGGCGCCGGCCAGCACGCCGCTCCACCCGAAGCTCCCCTGCGCGAAGCCGAGCAGCTGGACGAGCGGGGTGTGCAGCCCGCTCTCCCCCTCGGCCGGCGGCTCGGCCGGCGGGATGAACGGCGAGTAGTTGTCGGCGGAGACGTAGAACAGGCCGACCACGATCACCAGCAGGACGACGGCCAGCTTGATCGCGACGATGACCGCGGTGACCCGCGAGGAGAGCTTGATGCCCAGCACCAGGACGGCGGTCATGGCCAGCGCGATCACCATCGCGGGGATGTTGAAGCTCGCCGTCTCCCCCGCGATCGACGTGGGCAGGGCCATCCCGAGGTCGTCGAGCAGCTGGTTGAGGTAGCCCGACCAGCCCACCGACACCGTCGCGGCGCCCAGCGCCAGCTCGAGGACGAGGTCCCAGCCGATGATCCAGGCGACGAACTCGCCGAAGGTCGCGTAGGAGAAGGTGTACGCCGAGCCGGCGACCGGCACGGTTGAGGCGAACTCGGCGTAGCACAGCGCGGCCAGCCCGCAGACCACGCCGGCGATGACGAAGCTGATCGCCACCGCTGGGCCGGCCTGGTCCCGGGCGACCAGCCCGGTGAGCACGAAGATCCCGGTGCCGATGATGACGCCGACGCCGAAGACGGTGAGGTCGAGGCCGGAGAGGTTCTTCTTGAGCCGGTGCTCGGGTTCGTCGGTGTCGCGGATGGAGTCCTCGACGGACTTGACCCGGCGCGTGTTCGCGGCCACGGCGTCCCCTCCCGGCGGGCCGGCGTCCGGCCGGCGGAGCTCGACCTGGGCAGCGTCGCACGGTCGTGGACAGGCTGCATGCCTACGCTGGCAAGCCGGTCGACCCGGACGGGCGACCCGGGAGAGGAGAGCGGATGACCGGCACCGAGACCCCGCGCGGTGCGTCCGGGGGGCTGCCGGCCGAGCCAACGACCCTCCGCCCCGGCCAGTCCGAGCCACCGACGCTCCGCCCCCGCCCGGCCGGCCCGCCGCGCACGACGCCGTCCCGGGCCGAGGGGCTCAGCCCGGTCGTCGACTGCGGGATCTACGTCGACGGCCGCCGCCAGGACCCGGTCCACCCGCACGACGCGCTGCGCGAGGCGACCGAGCGGGGCGGCTTCGTCTGGCTGGGGCTGTACGCGCCGACCGAGGTGGAGCTCGGCGCGATCGCCGAGCGGTACGGCCTGCACCCCCTCGCCGTCGAGGACGCCGTCTACGCCCACCAGCGCCCCAAGCTCGAGCGGTACGACGACGGCCTGTTCATGGTGCTCAAGACCGCGACGTACGTGGAGCACGACCGGCTCACCGCGACCAGCGAGGTGGTCGACACCGGCGAGGTGATGGTGTTCCTCGGCCCGCACTACGTGATCACGGTCCGGCACGGCGAGCACGGGGGGCTGGCCGACCTGCGCCGCAACCTGGAGGAGCAGCGCGAGCTGCTGTGCCTGGGGCCGGCGGCGGTGCTGTACGGCGTAGCCGACCGGGTGGTCGACGACTTCGTCGACGTCGCGAGCCAGGTGGAGGAGGACGTCGACGAGCTGGAGGCGTCGGTGTTCAGCGACCGGCGCTCCGACGACATCGGCCGGCTGTACCAGCTCAAGCGGGAGCTGATGTCGCTGCGCCGGGCGGTCTCCCCGCTGGAGGTGCCGCTGCAGCGGTTGTCGCAGCGGCAGTTCGAGGTCGTCCCGGAGGCCATGCGCTCGTACTTCCGGGACGTCGAGGACCACGCCATCCGCGTCCGCGACCAGGTCTCCGGCCTCGACGAGCTGCTGACCTCGATCCTGCAGGCCTCGCTGGCGCGCACCTCGCAGGCCGACAACGAGGACATGCGGAAGATCAGCGCCTGGGCCGGGATCATCGCCGTCCCCACGGCCATCGCCGGGATCTACGGGATGAACTTCGAGTACATGCCCGAGCTGACCTGGCGCTTCGGTTACCCGCTGGTGCTGCTGGTGATCCTGACCGCCTGCGTCCTCCTCTACCGCGGCTTCAAGCGCAACGGCTGGCTCTGACCGCGGCAGTCGAGGCATAGGAAGCTATTCGCACGTTCTCCGACCGCAGACGTGGGAAAAGCTTCCTATGCCTCGTGCGGGGCGGTCGTCGGGTCGCACTGCGCTGTCCACAGATCCGGCGGACGTCGCCACGCACGGCCTCCCTTCGGTGAGCCTGCTCGCGTGGATTGGCGTCAGGTGATCTCGGCGGTGTTGGACGAGCACGGCGGGCTGGCGACCCGGCAGGAGCTGCTCGCGCGCGTCCCCGGCAGCGTGCTGGATGGCTACATCGGACGACGCACGCTCATTCGCCTCCTCCCGCACGTCTACCGCGCTGCGGACGGTCGCATGACCGAGGACCTGCTGCTCCGCGCGGCACTGCGTCATGCCGGCCCCGCAGCCGCGCTCAGCCACACGACAGCACTGGCGGTGTGGGGTGTGCTGCCACTGGAACGCCCCCTGCACCTGACGGTCGACCAGTCGATCCGCAGGGCCGGCGCACCCGACCTGATCGTCCACCGGCGCCTGCGGTTCTCGCCCGAGTCGCCGCAGTGCGTCGTCCGCCGCGGCCTGCTGATCACCGATCTGCCCCGTTCGGTCGTCGACGGATGGCCTCTGCTCGCCCCGGCCGACCGGCGGCCCCTGCTGCTCGACGTCATCCGTCAGGGACTGACCACAGCGCTGCACCTCCGGGGGGCTCTGGCGGAGCGACCCAACGTCGGCGGGCACCGGCTGCTCGCCCAGGCGATCGACCTGGCAGAGGACGGCTGCCAGAGCGAATTGGAGGCTCTCGGGGTCCTCGACGTCTTCCGCCACCCGTCCGTCCCACGCAGCGTCGGGCAGCACCGGATCGTGCTGCCGAGTGGAGCGATCCGCCTCGATCGCGCCTGGCCGGAGGTGAAGATCGCCGTCGAGCTCGACGGTGCCCGGCACCACACCTCTCCCGAGGACCGTCGCAAGGACCTCGCACGCGACACCGCGCTGGCCGCACTGGGCTGGGTGGTCTTGCGGTTCACCTACGCCGACGTCCGGCGCGACCCTGACCTCGTGCGGCGGCGGGTCCTCGAGGTCTATGCGACCCGGGCGAGCCAGCTCCGGGTGAGCTGACGCGCTCCGGCGCTTCGCGTGCCGGCCACCCGTCGACCGCGCGGGAATTGGATCCTCTGCCCACGTCGAGGCGGCGCAGACGTGCGTATTGCTTCCTATGCCTGCGACGTCACGGGGACTTGGCGGCGACGACGGCGTCGTAGACGGTGCGGCGCGGCAGGCCGGTCCGGACGACGACGGCGCGGATGGCGTCCTTGCGCGTGGCGCCCGCCGCCTCCTCCGCCGCGACCTCCGCGGCCAGCTCGGCGGGCGAGAGCGGCACCGGTCCGGCCGGCGCCCCGCCGACGACCAGCGTGATCTCGCCCTTCACCCCGTCGGCCGCCCAGTCCGCGAGCTCGGCGAGGGTGCCCCGGCGGACCTCCTCGTGGGTCTTGGTCAGCTCCCGGCAGACGGCGGCGTCGCGGTCGGGCCCGAACGCGCCCGCCGCGTCGGTCAGCGCGTCGGCCAGCCGGTGCGGCGACTCGAAGAAGACCATCGTGCGGCGCTCGTCGGACAGCCCGGCCAGCCGCGACCGCCGCTCCCCGCCCTTGCGCGGCAGGAACCCCTCGAAGCAGAAGCGGTCGACCGGCAGCCCGGACACCGCCAGCGCGGTCGTCACCGCCGACGGTCCGGGCACCGACGTGACCGCCACGCCCGCGTCGATCGCCGCCCGCACCAGCGTGTAGCCGGGGTCGGAGACCGATGGCATCCCGGCGTCGGTGAGCAGGAGCACCGTCTGCCCCTCGGCCAGCGCGGCGAGCAGCCCCGGCAGCCGGGACCGCTCCACCGACTCGTGGAAGGTGACCACCCGGCCGGTCAGCGTCACCTCGAGGTCCTGAGCCAGCCGGTGCAGCCGGCGGGTGTCCTCCACCGCCAGGACGTCGGCACCGGCCATGGCCGCCCGCAGCCGCGGGCCGACGTCCCCGGGCTGGCCCAGCGGCGCCCCACCCAGCACCAGACGTCCCGTCACGCGCCCGAGCCTGTCACGGCCGGAATCGCCGGCCCGCCTGCAGGGGCCCGGCGCGAGCCTGCGAGTGCCGGGGGCAGGGGGGTCCCTTCACTACCCTGGCCCCATGGCGGTGCTGGCTCCCGAGCTGACGGGCCGGGAGCCCGGCGGGGACCGCCCGTCGGCGGTGCGCCGCCGGCCGCTGCCGCGCCCCCGCCGCGACCGGACGCCGCCCCTGCCGGCCGACCCCTGGCTGTCGTGGGCGCTCACCGCGGTGCTCGCCCTGGCCACCGCCGCCGTCCGGCTGTGGCACCTCAGCTATCCCGGCGACCTGCTCTTCGACGAGGCGTACTACCCGCCCGAGGCGCGGGAGCTGCTCGAGTGGGGCCACGAGTACAACCGCGGCTACACGTTCATCGTCCACCCGCCCCTGGGCAAGTGGCTGATCGCCGGCGGCGTCCACCTCTTCGGCTATGACTCGTTCGGCTGGCGGGTCCCCTCGGTGGTCGCCGGCACGGTCACCGTCGTCGTCCTCACCCGGCTCACCCGGCGGCTGACCGGCTCGACGCTGCTGGGCCTGGTCGCCGGCGTGCTCCTGGCGCTGGACGGCGTGGCCTTCACGCTGTCCCGCATCGGCCTGCTCGACGTGTTCCTCCAGGTCTTCGTCGTCTCCGCGGTGGCCTGCCTGGTGGTCGACCGCGACCGGGTGCGCGAGCGGGTCCGGGCCGCGGGCGACCGCGCCGCCGGCGGCTTCGCGCTCGGCCCGCGCGGCTGGCGGCTGGCTGCCGGGTTCCTGCTCGGGTGCGCCTGCGCGGTGAAGTGGAGCGGCATCTACTTCCTGGCGCTGTTCGCCGTCCTCTCGCTGGTGTGGGACCGCGCGGCCTGGCGCGAGGCCGGCGTCCGCCGTCCGACGCTCGTTGCGGCCCGCCGCGGGCTCCCCGGGGCGCTGTGGGCGCTGGCCGCCGTGCCCGTGCTCACCTACCTGGCCGCCTTCACCGGCTGGTTCCTCGGTGAGACGTCGCAGGGCAAGGCGTGGGCGCAGCAGAACCCGGACACGGCCGTCCCGTGGGTCCCGGACGCGCTGCGCTCGCTGTGGCACCAGCACGCCGAGTGGCTGCGGTTCCACAGCGGCCTGTCGACGCCGCACCCCTGGGAGTCGGGACCGTGGACGTGGCTGGTGAACGGCCGGCCGATCCTGCTGTGGAACCCGCAGGGGCTCACCGACTCCGCGGGTGACCAGGTGGTCCGCTACATCTTGATGGTCGGGACGCCGACGCTGTGGTTCGCCTTCGCGCCCGCGCTGGTCTGGCTCGTCTGGCGCCTGGTCGCCCGCCGCGACCCCGCCGCGCTCGTCGTGGCCACCGCCATCGCCGCCGGCTGGGGAGCCTGGTTCCTCAACCCCGAGCGGACGATGTTCGTCTTCTACACGGCTCCGGTCCTGCCGTTCTTCGTGCTCGCCGTCGTCCTCGTCCTGCAGGACGTGCTCGGCCGCCCCGGCGCCGACCCGTGGCGGCGCCAGGTGGGGCTGTCGGCCGTCGCGCTGTACGTGGGGGTCGTCGCCGCGACGTTCGTCTTCTTCTACCCGGTGCTCACCGGGCAGCCGCTGTCGCACGCCGAGTGGCTGGACCGGATGTGGTTCCCCTCCTGGTTCTGAGCAGGCCGCGGCCGCGCCCCCTACGGTGACGGCACCGGCACGGGAGGGACGGCGATGACCAGCGCAGTGCAGCGGCCGCGGGTGCTGACCGGGATCGACGGTGACGTCTGGCGGATCACCCTGGACCGGCCGGAGGCGGGCAACGCCCTCGACCCGGCGATGGCCGAGGAGCTGGCCGCCGCCCTGCGCGACCGCCCGCCGCAGACCCGCACCGTGCTGCTGCTCGGCAACGGCGAGCGGTTCTGCGTCGGCGGCGACATCCAGACCTTCGCCGCGAGCGACGACCTCGGCGGGTACGTCGGCCGGCTCGCGCGCGACTGGCACGAGGTCGTCCGGGCACTGCTGCACTGCCCGGTGCCGGTCGTCACCGGGGTCCAGGGGGCGGTGGCCGGTGCCGGGGTCGGGCTCATCGGCGCCTGCGACGTCGTCGTCTGCGCCCGGTCGACCAAGATCCGGCCGGCCTACGGCGCCATCGGCTTCTCCCCCGACGGCGGCACCTCGTGGGCACTCACCCGGGCACTCGGCGCGCCCCGCGCGCTGGAGCTCATGCTGACCAACGGGGCGCTCACCGCCGCCGAGGCGCACATGTTCGGCCTGGTCGCCCGCCTCGTGGAGGACGAGGAGGTGCACCAGGCGGCGATCGCGCTCGCGCACGCGGTGGCGGCCGGCCCGGTCCGGGCGATGGTCCGCACCCGCGCGCTGGTCCGGCAGGCCGCCGTCCGGACGCTGGACGAGCAGCTGGACGACGAGGCGCGCCTGATCGCCGAGTCCGCGGCCGATCCTGAGGGCCGCGAGGGCGTGCGCGCGTTCATCGAGCGGCGGCCGCCGGACTTCCGCGGCGCCGTCTGACGGGAAGCCGGAACCTCAGACCGCCGTCACCGGGTAGAGGACGAAGGAGGCCCGGGCCTCGGCGCCGGCGCTGTCGGTCGCGGTCACGACGACCTCCATGCGGGTGCCCTCACCGTGGTCGACGAAGGGCCGGGCGTACTCGGGCCCCGTGGAGGACTCGCCGGGGTGGTCGTGGCACAGCCCGGCGCTGCAGTGCACGAGCACCTCGCGCCACCGCACGGTCAGCGGGCCGTCCTCGGCGTCGACCGCCGTCGCCGAGGCCTGCACCAGCTCGCCGGGGACCCACCGCCGGTCGCCCGGCGGCGCGTCGAGCGAGAGCACCGGAGCGGTGTTGCCGGGCACGACGGTCACCGTGGTCGTGTCCGTCGCCCCGCCGGGATCGGTGACCGTGAGCGTCGCGGTCACCGGCTCGGTGCCGGTCCCGGCGTAGGTGTGCACCGCCTGGGCGCCCTCACCGACGGCCCCGTCGCCGAAGTCCCAGCGGTGGGTCAGGGGCTCGCCGTCCAGGTCGCTCGAGCCGCCCCCGTCGAAGGTGACCGTCCTGGTGAGGGCCTCCACCGTGGCCGTGGCCCGCGCGTGCGGCGGGCGGTTGCCCGGCGCGTACACCAGTCGCTGGAGCACGCTGTCGCGGATGTCGGCCCAGACGACGTCCCCGTTCCCGGGGTGCGCGGCGAAGGAGACGGGTGCGCCGTTGTCCGCACCGAAACCGTCGGCCTCCGGCGCCCGCACCAGCCGGCCCTGGTCGTCGTGGCGCAGCGTGTAGACGCGCTGGGAGGAGTAGTCGCCGAAGAAGTAGGCGCCCTGGTACTCGGCCGGGTACGCCGTCCCGGTGTAGACGAGGCCGCCGGTGACCGCGGTTCCGGCCGGTCCGTGCACGTAGGAGTGCAGCGGCGCGGTGTTGGGGACGCCCTGGCAGGCCGGCAGCTCCGAGTAGCCCGCCGTCGGCAGGTCGCCCTCCCAGCACGGCCAGCCGTAGCTCGCCCCGCGACGGACGACGTCCACCTCCTCCCACGTGTTCTGGCCGACGTCGCCGAGCAGGGGGACGCCGGTGACCGGGTCGAGGCTGAACCGGAACGGGCTGCGGAAGCCGCTGGCGTACACCCGGCTCTGCCACGACGACGGGGCGTCCGGGTCGTAGAACGGGTTCTCCGGCACCCCGCTGCCGTCGGGGCGGACGTGCAGCAGCTTGCCGTAGCCGCTGGTGCGGTCCAGGGCCCGCAGCGCCAGCGGGTCGACGATCCGGGGGTCGGCGCTGTCGCCGATCGAGGCCCACAGGGTGTCGTCGTCGTCGGCGACCACGCTGGTCATCGCGTGGGTGTCGGTGCCGGCCGGCAGCTCGAAGAGGACCCGCTCGTCGGCCAGCGCGGTCGGGGCGGCTCCGCCGACGAGGGTCCAGGCGGCCAGCCGCACCGTCCACAGCCCCTCGACCTCCAGGGTGCGCGTCAGGTAGACCGTGTCCGCGTCCGGGGAGACGGCGATGCCCAGCAGCCCGTGGTCGCCGGTGGTCACCACGGACAGCTCGGCGAGCGTCCGGGCCTCCCCGTCCGCTGACACCCACGCCACCCGGCCGTTCTTGCCGGTGGTGAGGTAGCTGCCGTCGGGCAGGAACTCGACGTCGGTGAGGGCCTCGTCCTGGCCGCTGGGCAGCTCCTGGACGACGAACCCACCGGTCAGCGCCGGGATAGCTCCGGCCGGGCCGGCCGTGGCCGCCAGCGTCCCCGCCGCGAGCGCCGCGAGCACGCCCAGGTGCAGGGCGCGGCCGGACCACCGACGGACGACGCTGCCTCGTTGCCGCATGCCGCGCGACGGTGCCGCAGGGCTCGGGCCCGGACAACGCGCCTCGCCGGAGGCCCGCGCCGCTCCGGACGGTCCGGCACTCTGGGTGGTCGGCCGTGCGCGGAGCGACTCCACGGTGGGGACCTCCCACACAGACGACGACGCCCCGCCCGGAGAGCCCGGGCGGGGCGTCGTGCTGTCGGGTGGAGCTGAGGGGATTTGAACCCCTGACCCCCTCGATGCGAACGAGGTGCGCTACCGGTCTGCGCCACAGCCCCTGACGAACCGAGAGCTTACCGTTCGTGCGCTCCGGCGCCGCCACGGGGGCGGCGCCGGAGCGTCGGCTCAGCCGTTGGCGACCTTGCGGGGCTGGTAGACGTCGATGTCGGCGAAGCCGATGTCGTCGTCGTCGAGGCCCACCACGGCGCTGTTCTGCCAGCCGGCCGGCGCCGCGGCGCGGGCGGCGACCACCCGGCCCGGGCGCAGCGGGTGCACCGGAGCCAGGGGCAGGCTCGGGTGCGGCAGGCCGACGGTGTGGTGCACCTCCTCCACCGGGGCGACCGGGGTCTCCACGGGGGCGGCGCGGGGCGCCGCCACCGGGCGGGCGGCGGGACGCGGCTCCGGCCGGCGGGCGGCACGGGCGGCG
>NZ_JALPKP010000049.1:0-41583 GCF_051383635.1 Geodermatophilus sp. CPCC 205506
CCGCGCGGCCGGTGGCTGCGCGCCCCGCCGGGGCACGGCCGCCGGCTGCTGCGCGGCCGGGGCCGGCGCCGTGCCCGTCCGGAGGGGATCGCCGTCGGGATCGCCCGCGAGCTGCGGTCCCGCCGTCGGGAGCCCGGCCGCCGGGCCCCGCGGCGGTGTCCCGGACCGCCGGCCCGCGGTCGTGCCGGGGTGGCCGGCCACCGCGGGCGGCGGGGGGATCAGCACGACGTGCGGGGCACCGTCGTCCGGGTGCGCGGGCCCTGGGCCGTCCGTGGAGGGAGCCGGCGCGGGGTCGGCGTCCGCCGCGGCCCGCAGAGCCGGCCGGCGGCCGGCGGCCGGCTCCTCCGGTGCCGCCACCCCGGTCCCCCGGCGGTCGGGTCGAGGCGCCGGTTCCGGCGTCGAGGCTGCCCCGGTCGTGGTCGGCCCCGGCTCCGGGTGGGCGGGCACCGGAGGAACGCCGGAGTCCGCGGGTCGGGGCAGCCCGCGCCCGGCCGAGCCGGTGTCCTCCGGGTGGGACGGCACGGGGCCCGGTCCCTCGGCGGCGTGCTCCTCCGCCGACGGAACGGCCTCCGGCGGCGACCCGGGCGGGACCGCGACGACCTCCCGCCGCGGCGGGCGCGCCGCGCCGACGGGCGCGGGCCGGTCAGCCACCGACACCGGCCGGTCGGCCACCGATGCCGGCCGCGACGGCCCGTCCGGGCCGGCCCGGCCCGCGACCGGCTGCGACCCGGTCGGAGGCGGAGGCGCCGCGGCCGGCGACGGAACGGCGGAGCGGTCCGGTCGGGCCGGCCGGCCGGGATCCGCGTCGTCCGGACGCCGGCGTGCCGGCGCGGGGGTCCCCTCCCCGGGCACTCCGTGGACCTCGGCGCGGCCATCGGGCGCGGCGCCGGCCGCCGACCGCAGCGGCAGCACGGCGGCAGGCCCCGTCCGCGGGGCGGAGGCCTGCGGTGCCGCGGTGCGCCGCCGGGAGGCGGGCGCCGACCGCCGCGACCGGGGGGCCGGCTCGCGGAACCAGCGACTCCCCGCGCCGCCCGGTGGGGAGAAGCGGACCTCGACACCGGCCGGGTCCGGGAGGCCGAGGAGCCGCAGGACGCCGCCGCGGTGGCGGAACCGCTGACCGCTGCCGCCCAGCACGGCGGTCAGGAGGCCGTCAGTGGCCATCGTCGAGCCCCTCGATCTCCTCGGCCAGGAGGTCGATGTAGGTGCGGCGCCGGGCCTGCGACAGCGCCAGGACGTCCGGCTCGCTCCAGCCGTAGTGCCAGGCGAGCACGTGCACCTCGCGGTACAGCAGGTCGGCGTCGGTGCGCAGGTCCCCGAAGAAGAAGCGGTGCAGGTCGAACGGCACGGTGAAGGGGCGGCCGCACTCGACGCAGCTCGTGGTCATGGTGCGCTCGACCCGGGGCGCCAGCCGCTCCATCTCCGCCTCGAGCTCCGCGCGGGCCCGCGGGCTCAGCGCCGCCACGCAGTCCTCGCTCGGCGGGTCGGCGCCCAGCACGCAGCGGCGCAGCAGCGCGGTCAGGGCCGCCGCCTCGTTGTGCTCGGCCCAGGGCGCCACCGCCTCCTGGTCGGCCCCGTTGGGCAGGCGGAAGCGGATCTCGCTGCGCGCGTCGTCCGCCTCGGACGAGAGCCGGACGGTGTAGTCGGGGGCCGGGAGCGGTGACCCGTGCACCGGGACGTCGGACACGGCGAACTCGATCGCGACCTGCTCGCCGCAGGCCTCCCACGGGCAGACCAGCGTGGCGCGGACCTCGTCGCCGAAGGTGAGCTGCCGCAGCTGCAGCAGCAGGTAGTCCCGGTCGCCGACGAGCAGCCGGCGCACCACGTCGGTGGGCACGGGGGCCATCTCGCCCAGGCGGGTCAGGCAGCGACCGAGCACCGCCGTCACCAGGGCCGGCGGGTTGCCGCCGTCCCCGCCGGCCAGCAACTCCTCCTCGTGGCCGGTGAGGGGGCGCAGGGCCACCGTCCGGTGACGTCGCCCGGCCTCGTCCCAGAAGCCGCCGGGGAGCACGCCGGCGCGGTCGTCGAGCATCGCCGGTCAGGTCTCCGGGAGCTCGACGACCGAGGTGTCGCGGACCCAGCCCTCGTTCTCGAGCTTGATCGTGCTGATCATCACCGCGTTCGTCGAGGCGTCCAGCTGGGGCAGCGCCTGGTACTCCGAGACCCAGCAGCGGAAGACGTTGTAGGCCAGGACCTTGTGGCCCTGGTGGTCGAAGACCTCGATCGAGATGTCCTTCCGGAAGGTGGCCAGCGACATGGCCGCGTCGCCCCGGAAGTTGTTGACCTTGTTCGCCCAGTCCTCGAAGGCGGTGTCCAGGGTCACCCCGGCTTCCATCGTGATCGCGTCGTACCGGCTCTTGCCGGGGATCTGGTGGGGTCCGCTGGAGTCCCCGCCCTCCCACCAGGTGGTCACCTCGGTGGTCCGCTTGAGGGCGCCGCACTTGCTCAGCCCGGCGACGTACTGACCGTCCCACTTGATCTTGAACTTGAACCCGAGGTACGGGTCGAACCGGGTGCTGTTGACGGTGAACCGCGCCATCCCCCTGCTCCTCTCCGGCCGCCCGGCATCACGCGGACGCCGCGCCGGCCTGCTGGCTGATCCGGACGACGACGAACTCCGCGGGCTTGAGCGGCGCGAAACCCACGAGGACGTTCACCACGCCGGCGTCGATGTCGGCCTGGGTGGTCGTGTCCGCGTCGCACTTGACGAAGAAGGCGTCGGTCGCGGACGCACCCTGGAAGGCGCCCTGGCGGAACAGGGTCGTCATGAACGAGCCGATGGTGAGCCGCAACTGCGACCACAGCACCTCGTCGTTCGGCTCGAAGACCGCCCACTGGATCCCGCGGTAGATGCTGACCCGGAGCATGATCGCGGTCCGGCGCACCGGGATGTACCGCCACTCGGGGTCGGACGCGACGGTGCGCGCCCCGAAGGCGACGACGCCCACCCCGGGGAAGCGGCGCAGGACGGCGACGTCCCTGCGGTTGAGGTTCCCGTGGTCGACGTCCCCCACCTCGGTCACGAGCCCCGCGACGCCGTTGAGTCTCGCGGCCGTGCCGGCCGGTGCCTTCCACACCCCGCGGGCGGCGTCGGTCCGGGCGTAGAGCCCGGCGACGTAGCCCGAGGGCGGCAGCGGGACCGGCGTGCTGGACCGGCCCAGGGGGTCGGGTCCGGTCACCCAGGGGAAGTAGAGGGCCCCGTAGGAGTTGGCCGAGTTGACCTTGTCGCGGAAGGCCAGACCCAGGGCCGGCGTGACGGCCTCGGCGTCGGTCTCCCCGATGAAGAAGAGGTCCTGCAGGGGCCGGCGCGAGCAGTACTCGGTGCCCAGGTCCATCAGGGTGCGGACGCCGACGGCGACCTCGCCGGGGACCGCGAGCAGGCTGACGTCGGAGACCGGGTCGAGGCGGGCGAACGCCTCCTGGAACGAGGTCTCGGTCAGCGCGGCGACGCCGTCGTCCCCGGGGACGACGTCCACGACGGGGGCCTTCCGCGCCGCGTCCCCCAGCTGGAGCGGTCCGGTGACCGGCGGCCGGCGGACGGCGATGCCACCCTCCGATCGACCCCCGTTGGCGACGCCGAGCCGAAGCAGCCCACTGGCGTCGGACGCGGCACCGGGCAGCACCCGGACCGAGGAGCGCGGACCGGTGCTGCCGGAGCTCAGCACGAGCCGGGCCTGGGTCCCCTCGCCCTCCGCGGCGCAGGTGAACCCGGCGTAGGCGTCCGGGTCGGTGGACGTCCGGACCGGCGTCAGCGCCCGGACGGCCGCCTGCAGTGCGGCGGCCACCTCGGCCAGCGTGTCGAACGCACCGGCCTCGGGCGGCAGCGCGACGGTGCGCAGACCATCGTCGTCGATCATGATCTGCAGGTTGAGCAGCTCGTCCAGGGGCACCTTCGCCCCCCGGCCGCCGCGGTGGACGCCGGCCTGCTGCGCGGTGTTCTCGCCGGACACCCGCGCCCGGACCAGCGCGGACCGGCGCTCCAGGACGTCGACGACGAAGTTGGGCGCGTCGGGGTCCATGCTCAGGTCGTCGAAGTCCTCGAGCGGTTCGGTGCTCAGGAAGTCCTTGGGCACGGTCGTGGCATCCGGCTGGCGGCGGATGCTCACCCGGAACTCGTTGTCGGGGTCCCCCGACCCGTTCTGGATGTTCGCGACCAGGAAGTTGCCCCAGGCCCCCGAACTGCTCGCCTCCAGGACGAGCCCCTCGGTGGGTGGGTCGGCCCGGTTCTGCACCGTCACCGACGCCGCCTCGGCGTCGTTCCGGGTCATCCGGATCACGTAGCACTGGCGTCCACCGTTGTTGAAGAACTGGAAGACGCTGAGGGGCAGGTGCCCGTCGGTGATGAACGAGCCGAAGTCCCGCTGGAACTGGGCCCAGCTCGTCACCCGCGGGGCGCCGGTGTCCGGGCCCCGCTCGGCGAGGCCGACGAACGCCGCGGTGGACGTGCCGGCGATCTCCAGCGGGCGGATCCCGCTCGAGACCTCTTCGACGTAGACGCCGGGGTAGGTCAGTGCTGGCACGTCCGGTTCTCCCTCCGCGGTCGCGGCCGCGTCACGGCGCTGTGGGTTCGGCCGGGGCGTCCTCCGCGGACGCTCTCGGCTCGCTGCTCTGCCGGGTCCGCCCGGTCCGCGCTCTCCCCCGGGCCGGGGCGGCGGCCGGTGCCTCGGGGTCTGCGGGCGCCGGCTCCTGGCCGCCGTCCCGGTCCTCGACCGCGACATCCTCGACCGGGGCGCCACCCTCGTCCCCGTCGTCCACCCGGCGGACGTCGAGCAGGCCCTGCCGCTCCAGCCGCTCGATCGCCGGCACGTCGAGCACGTCGACGTCGGCGAGCACCTCGGACTCCTGCCGGGGGGAGAGCCGCACGCTGGAGCCGCTGGCGAGGAACACCAGCAGGGGCCGCGACGACGCCTTGCTGGTGAGGATGTAGGGCATCGTCGCCTCCTCGCGGGCCGGCCGGCCCGGCTCGTTGACGGTGGGCCGAGGGCCCCGAGTGGACCGGCCGGCCGCTGGGCGACGCATCGGGGAACTCCCTCGTTCCTCCCGCCGGCGGCGGCGGCAGAGGGCCGCCGCTCCGGACCGGCGGGGCGGGGGTGATCCCGGAAGCGCCGCCGCAGCCGTTCCCCGAGCATGGGGCAGCCGCGGCAAGGAGGTCACCTGTGGTCATCCGTCCGATCAGCCGTACCGAGCACCTGGTGCCGGGGTCCAGCGCACCCCGCCCGGGGCCGGCCAGTCACGCCGAGGACCAGACCGACCTCCTGTCACACCTGCGCTCCCTGGAGCGGGCGCACGCCGGCGCCCTGCACGGAGCCGGCGTGGCGACCGGGCTGACCGTGCACGCCGCCGGCGGTGCCGCGTCGGTGCGCGTCGGTCCCGGCGTGGCCGTCGACCGCGCCGGCCGGCACATCGTGCTGGCGCCCGGCGGCCGGGCGGAACTGGCCGCCGAGCCGGAGGAGGAGAGCCGGCTGGTCCCCGTGACCGAGCTGGGTGTCGAGGTCCCGCTGGCCGGCCACGGAGGACAGTGCCGGCTGGCCCTCCGGTGGCGGGAGACCTTCGACAAGGCCCTGTGGGACGCGGAGGGCCAGCGGGTGTTCATCACGCACCAGACGCCCTGGCTGTTCCTGACCCCCGCGACCGGCACGCCGGCCGACGACGACGTCGTCCTGGCCACGCTGTCCCTCACCGACGACGGCCAGGTCGCCGCCGAGGGGGTCGCGCCGGGCGACCGCTCCGGGCCGACGGTGGGCGCCACCGAGCTGGAGCTGCGGGCCACCGGGACCTCGTCCCCCGCGGGCGGCGAGACGGTCGTCTCCGAGCGGGCCGGCGCGGTGCTGCGGACCGACCTCGCCGGCGGGTTCACCGTCCGTTCCGCCGGCGGCACCACCCCGGGCCTCGCGCTGACCGCCGGAGGAGACCTCACCGTCGGCGGGGCCGCCGCCGTCACGGGGGCGCTCGAGGTCGGCGACCGGGCGGCCGTCGACGGGCAGCTCACCGTCGGCGGGGCCGCCGCCGTCACCGGGGCGCTCGCGGTCGGCGATCGGGCGACCGTCGACGGGCAGCTCACCGTCGGCAGGGCCGCCACGGTCACCGGCTCGCTGCAGGCGCGCTCCGTGGCGGCCGGCGCGGCGGTGACCGCGGGTGGATCGGTGACCGCGGGCGGATCGGTGACCGCGGGCGGGTCGGTGACCGCCGGCGGCTCGGTGATCGCCGGCGGGTCGCAGAACGCCGGCCGGGTCCACGTCCAGGACCCGACGGGGCGCACCGGGCTCTCGGTGTTCTCCGACGGAGGCAGCGGGTCGGTCTGGGTCCGGAACGCCGGCGCCGACGCCGTCGTGCTGGAGGGCGCGGCCGGGCGGGTCTGGGTCAACGGCCCCGACTGGCGCCAGCTCGGCGGCAACGCGGCGCGGTACATGCAGTCCGTGTGGTTGTCGGCGGATGCCGGGACGAGCCTGGCCGACGTGGACCTGGGGGCGCCCCGCCAGTTCACCGCCTTCGTCGCCAGCTGCGGCAACGACCCCCGGAACGCCTTCGACCGCAGTCACGCCATCGCCCTGGACATCTTCCGGGTGGACGGGGCCCGCACCGCGACCTCGTTCTTCGGTGGCGACCACTGGGGAGCCAACGGGCAGGACAGCAACGTGCTGGCCAGGACCTTCTGGGGGCAGGGTCGCGTCATCACGTTCCGCGCGCGGTCGTTCGCGGCGGCCAGCGTCCTCGGCATCGGGGTGGTGTTCTACGAGTGAGCCTGGACCAGACCGGTGGAGCCGAGCTGCCCGCCGTGCCGGAGGAGAGCAGCGCCATCCGGCCGACGGAGAGTCCCGTGGTGCACGTCCTGTACGACCGCGCCAGTGGCGCCGTCCTGGGCCGGTACAGCCGGTACAGCGTCGGTGACGGCGGCTACGCGGAGCTGGACGAGGAGTCGGTCCTCGCCGTGGCGAGGGACGCCGGCCTCCTCCCCGACGGCGCCGTCTCCGCGGACGCGGACGTGGGCGTGCTGGCCGTCGCCGACCCGACCGAGGCCATGGCCACCGACGTGTGGGTCGATCCGGGGTCGGGCCGGCTGGCACCCCGCCCCCAGCTGGCGGTGACCGCGGACCGCCGGCAGCTGGAGGGCGACGGCGAGGACTCCGTCGTCGTCACCGTGTCGGCCAGGGACGCCCACGGCCGCCTGCTCGACGACCGGACCGACCGGGTGCGCGTGTCAACGACGCGGGGCAAGCTCGCCGAGCGCGGCGGCCTGGTCCAGCTCCGGGGCGGCATCGCGGAGATCACCCTCCGCTCGGTCGCGGAGACCGTCGCGCTCGTCACGGTCGCCGCCGAGGACCTCGACGGCCGGTACGCGCGCGGCACCCTCGACCTGGAGTTCCTCTGACCGTTCCCGCCGGCGCGACGGTCCGGTGACGCCCTGGTGACGACCGACCCCCTGAACTGTCCGTAGCACCGTGCCGTCTCGGCGGCACGGGCCGACGGCGGCTCGGCGGGGAGGGCGACATGCACGGCGGCGGACCCGGGGCGTGCGGTTGCTTCGTCGGTCGTGAGCGGGAGGTCCACCTGCTCGGGGCGCTCGCCCGGCGGATCGGGACCCGCGGCGGGGCGGTCGTGGTCCGGGGCGAGGCCGGCGTCGGCAAGACCGCGCTGCTGGAGCGGGTCGCCGCGGAGAGCGGGGCGCGCACCGAGCGGATCCGGGGCTTCCAGGCCGAGGAGGTCCTGCCGTACGTGGCGGTGACCGATCTGCTGCTGCCCCTCCGGGCGCACTTCGCCGAGCTCCCCGGCGTCCAGCGGGACGCCGTCGAGGCGAGCATGGCGCTCCGGACCGGCGGGCCGGGGAACCCGCTCGCGGTCTGCGCGGCCACGCTCGGGGTGCTCGCCGCGGCGGGACGGCGGGCGCCGCTGCTGGTGCTCGTCGACGACCTGCAGTGGGTCGATCCCGCGTCCTCGCGGGTGCTGCAGTTCGTCGCCCGGCGGCTGGCCACCGAACGCGTCCTGCTCCTGTTCGGCCTGCGGGACCGTCCCGGACCGGTGGACGCGCCGGTGGGCATCCCGACGGTCGACCTGGGCGGCCTGAGCGAGGCCGAGTCGCGCACCCTGGTCGCCGCGCAGGACGCCGCCCTCGGCCGCCAGGCCGTCGAGGAGATCGTCGAGCGGTCCAGCGGCAACCCGCTCGCGCTCCTGGAGACCACCTCCGCCCTGCCGTCCGGGGCGTCGTGCGGTGCGGAACTCGACACCGGCTTCGGCTCGCCCGGCCCCACGCTGCGCACGGTGTGGGGCTGCGTCGTCGACGCGCTCCCCCAGCCCACCCGGACGGCGCTCTTCGCGATCGCGGCCGGCCGGCCGGCCGGCGTGCGCGCGGTCGAGCCGGTGCTCGCCGCGCTCGGCGGGTCCCTCGACGACCTCGTCCCGGCCGAGCGGATCGGTCTGGTCGCCGTGCGTGACGGGACCCCGCGGCTGCGGAGCGCGCTCCTGCGGTGGGTCGTCGAGGACCGGACCCCGCTGGCCACGCGCCTGCTGGTCCACCGGGCCCTCGCCGAGCACGCCGAGGCCGAGCAGCGGGTGTGGCACGTGGCGGCCTGCGCCGTCGGCCCCGACGAGCCGGCGGCGCGGGACCTCGTCGAGGCCGCCGAGGCGGCGCGCGGCCGCGGCGCACACCGCACCGCGGCGCGCATCTGGCGGCGGGCGGCCGAGCTCACCCCGGACCGGAGGAGCCGGGCCGAGCGGCTGCTGGCCGCCGCGACCGATGCCTACCTGGCCGGGCGCATGGACGCCGCCTGCGGTGCCTGCGACGAGGCGCTGTCCCTCCGCTCCGAGCCGCTCTTCGCCGCCGACGTGGCCCTCGTGCAGGGGCGGGCGGTGGCGTGGGCGGGACACCCCCAGCGCGCCCTCGACGGACTGGTCAGGGCCGGGGACGCGGTGCTCGCCCACGATCCCCGCCGGGCCCGCCGCCTGCACGCCGAGTCGGTGCTGCCGGCCGTGCTCGCCGGCCGCGGAGACCTGGTGCGGCAGGCCGCGGCGCGCTGCGCACGGGTCGCCGCGGGCGACAGCGAGGGCGCGGTGGTCGGAGCCGCTGCGGCCGCCGCCGGCCACGCCTTCGCCGGAGGGTCTCCGGGACCCCGTCCGGTCGTCAGCGACGACCGGGCCGGCGCCGACAGCCGGTGCCGCGCCTGGGACCTGGAGCCCCTCGTGCTGCTGGCGCAGTGCCGGACCTGGCTCGAGGACCACGGGACCGCCGCGGCGGCCCTGGACGCGCTGGTGGAGCAGGCCCGGCGGCAGGGTTCGGCGTGGCTCGCCGGCCTGGCCCTCGCGGCCCGAGCGGAGCTCGGCTGGTGGACCGGCCACTGGGCGGCGGCGACCGCGGACGCCGCCGCGGCGGTCCGCTGCGGTGAGGAGCTCCGGCTGCCGGCCGTGACCGCCGCGGCCCTGTCGTCCCTGGCCCGGCTGGACGCCTCCCGCGGGGACGCGGCCGGCTGCCGCGCCGCGCTGGACCGTGCGCTCCGGGAGAGCGGGGCCTACGGGTTGGGGCGGGCCGACCTGGAGCGGGCCGCCGTCCTCGGGCTGTCGTCGCTGGGCGCCGGCGACCCGGCCGAGGCCGTGGAGCACCTGGAGCAGGCCTGGCGTGCGGCGCAGGCGGCCGGGCTGGCCGCGACCACGGTGGTGCCCTTCGTCGGCGACCTGGTGGAGGCCCACGTCCGGTGCGGCTCGACGTCCCGGGCCGAGGAAGTCCTCGCGGCCCTGGAGCAGGCAGCCGCCACCACGGGTCTGGTGTTCCCGGCGGCGGCCGCCGCGCGCTGCCGGGGCCTGCTCGCCGACCACCTCGAGCCGGCGGAGCGCGCCTTCGCCGAGGCCGCCCGCCTGCACGCGCGACGTCCCGTGCCGTTCGAGCGGGCCCGGACGCTGCTCTGCTCCGGAGAGGTCCTGCGGCGGCTACGGCGTCCGGCGGCCGCCCGGCCGGTGCTGCGGGAAGCCCTGTCCGTCTTCGAGGGGCTGGGGGCGCGTCCGTGGGCGGCCCGGGCCGAGACGGAGCTGGCGGCGACGGGCGTCCACCGCACCCCCCGCTGCGACCCGGCGGCGCCCGGTCTGGCGGTGCTCACCCCCCAGGAGCTCCAGATCGCGCGCGTGGTCGCCGACGGCCTCAACAACGCCGAGGCGGCGGCGGTGCTCTACCTGTCCCGCAAGACGGTCGAGGCCCACCTCACCCGGGTCTACCGCAAGCTGGGCCTGCGCTCCCGCTCCGACCTCGCGCGCTTCCTGGCCCCCCTGCACGCGGCGCCGAGCGCGCCTGCGCCCGGTCCGTCGTCGGTCGAGGCGCGGCTGTCGGGGTGATCCGGGTGCACGCCCGGTGTCAGCCGGGGGGCTCCTCTTCGGGCTCCTCCACCTCCGGCTCGGTGGCGACCCGCTGGACGGGCGCCTCGTCCGACGGCTCGTCCAGCCGCTGGACGTCGGCCGGCCCGGCGGGTTCCGGCGCCGGGGCACCGAGCGCCCGTGCCGCCGTGGCCTCCGCGTCCCGCTCGAACCGATCCGTGGGGTGGCTGACCCGGATCCCGCCGGGGCCCTCCGTGCCGTCGACCGGACCGCTGCGCTGCTGGAGGACGTGGACGAGTTCGTGCGCCAGCGTGGCCCGGCCCCCGTCGCTCGAGGGGTCGTACACCGAGCGTTGGAAGGCGATGTGAGAGCCGACCGTGTAGGCACTGGCCTGCACCGCGCGGGCGGACGCCGCGGCCGCGTCGTCGGTGTGCACCCGGACGTCGCCGAAGTCGCCGCCGAGCCGGGCCTCCATGTCGGTGCGGACCCCGACCGGCAACGGCTCCCCCGGCGACCGGACGACGCCCTCCACGGAGGAGGCCGCGTCGTCGCGCGCGCCCAGGAGCGCCGCGGACCCGCTGTTGCCGACGGCACGCTGCAGGTGGAGCGGCGCCGCACCGGTCGGTTGCCCGGGACGCTCGGCCGGGCGTCGACGCTCCGGTGGCCCCGTCTCCGGTCTGGGCGAGCGGACCCGGACGTGACCGACGCCCGAGTGGTGCAGAGCGGACTCGTCCATGGCCCACGCTCCCGTTGCCGTCGTGCCACGCGCTGCTCCCGGCCGCCGTGTGCGCTCTCGGGCGGGGGCGATCCGGGACGCTGACAGCATGCGCCCGCTGCGGGCTCCACGGCCAGATCCGGGCCGGCTCGCCGGTCGCCGGCCACGCCGACGGTGGTGCGGGTGTGACGGGGGAGCGACACATTCCTCCAACAGCACGAGACGGTTTCGTACGGTTTGCCAGTGCCAACCCGGGCCGGGCATCCGTAACGTCACAGACAGCAAGCATGTCGTACCGGTCCGTCACGCCGGTACACCGCCCACGTCGAGGAGCTCCCCGTGCCTTCCTTCTCCCGCCCGTCCCTGACCCTGCTCACCGAGGCCACCCCCGCCTGGGCCGAGCCGCTGCCCGCGTCGCCGTGGCCCGCGGTCGCCACCGACGACGCGTGGCGTCTGGACGCGCTCTGCGCCGAGACCGACCCCGAGGCCTTCTTCCCGGAGAAGGGTGGCTCCACCCGCGAGGCCAAGCGCGTCTGCTCCGGGTGCGAGGTGCGTGCCGAGTGCCTCGAGTCCGCCCTCGCCAACGACGAGCGGTTCGGCATCTGGGGCGGCCTGTCCGAGCGGGAGCGTCGCCGGCTGCGCCTCCAGCGCCAGACGCCGCTCAGCGCCTGAGCGACACCCCGGTCGGCCCCTCGGGGACCCGACCCCCGGACTTTCGGCACCGAAAGTCCTCGATCGGTCCGGGACCCCCGCTCCGGGAGTCCCATGTCGTGCCGCCTCGACGTTGACGAATGACAGTACCGATGTATCGTTACTGTCATTCGATAGTCCGAGGAGGACACATGCACCCCATGCGAGAGCGCGACGGCCGCACCCCCGGCCGGCGCCACCACCACCCACGCCGCGGCCGGCCGGATCTGCCGGACGGCGCCCCCATGGCGCACCGCCGGGGCGGCCGCGGCCGCGTTCCGCGCGGCGACGTCCGCGCCGCCGTCCTGCTGCTCCTCGCCGAGGAGCCGATGCACGGCTACCAGCTCATGCAGTCGATCGCCGAGCGCAGCGGCGGCCGGTGGACCCCGAGTCCCGGCGCCATCTACCCCACGATCAGCCAGCTCGAGGACGAGGGCCTGGTGACCGTCACGGCGGACGCCGGGCGCAAGCTCGTCACCCTGACCGACACCGGTCGCGAGCACGTCGAGTCCCGGCGCGGCACGAGCCCGGACCCGTTCGCCGGGCACACCGGAGCCGGCGCGGGCGCGGATCTGCGCGGGCTCCTCGACGAGCTGCACGCCGCGGCCCGCCAGGTAGCGCGCAGCGGCACCGAGGCACAGCAGACCTCGGCGGCGGCGATCCTCGCCGAGGCGCGCCGAGCCCTCTACCTGCTGCTGGCCGACGGTCCCGTGACCCCGGCCGACGGGTCGCCGGACGCCGGCGGAGACTGACCGCGGCTCAGCCCGGATCCGCCGCCAGGACGCGGTCGGCCACGTACTCGCCGATCGCGAGCGCCGAGGTGGCCGCCGGTGAGGGGGCGTTGCGCACCGTGACGACCGGGCCGAGCCGGTTGATCCGGAAGTCGTCGACCAGGGTGCCGTCCCGGTCGACGGCCTGGGCCCGGACGCCGGCCGGGGCCCGCCGGACGTCGGCGTCGGTCAGCGCCGGGACGAACTCCCGGGCCGCGGCGAGGAACACCCTGCGCGACAGCGAGCCGCGGAACTCCGCGATCCCCATCCGCCAGTGCTGCCTGGCCAGCGGACGCATCCCGGGCCAGGTCAGGGTCCGGAGCAGCTCACCGGGGCGGACGTCGCCCCAGCGGTAGCCCTCCCGGGCCAGGGCGAGGACGGCGTTGGGCCCGATGTCGACGCCCCCGTCCACGCGCCGGGTGAAGTGCACGCCCAGGAACGGGTAGCGCGGATCGGGGACCGGGTAGATCAGCCCGCGCACGAGCGCGCTGCGCTCGGGGACCAGCCGGTAGTACTCGCCGCGGAAGGGCACGATCACCGGCCCCTCCTCGTCGCCGGCCAGGCGCGACACCCGGTCGGCCTGCAGCCCGGCGCAGACCACGAGCCGGTCCACGGAGAGCGCGTCGTCGCGGGAGGTGACCAGCACTCCTCCGCCGGCCTGCCGGCGCACACCGGTCACCTCGAAGCCCAGCCGGACCTCGTGGCCGGTCCGCCGCAGCTCGTCGGCGACGGCCCGCGCGATCGCGCGGAAGTCCACGATGGCGGTGCGCGGCGAGTGCAGGGCCGCCTCCCCGGCGGCCTCGGGCTCCACCTCCCGGAGCTCCGCGCCGGACAGCCGGCGCAGGCCCGGCACCCCGTTCGCCGTCGCCCGGCGCTCGATCTCCTCCAGGGCAGCGAGCTCGTCGGCGCGGCGGGCGACGACGAGCTTGCCGCACTCGTCGTAGACCAGGCCGTGGTCGGCGCAGAACTCCCGGAGCAGCTCACGGCCGCGGGTGCACAGCTCGGCCTTCAGCGACCCGGGCCGGTAGTAGAGGCCCGCGTGGACGACGCCGCTGTTGCGACCGGTCTGGTGGACCGCGACGTCGTCCTCCTTGTCGAGCACGGTGATCCGCGCGTCGGGCCGCAGCCGGGCGAGCCGGCGGGCCACCGCGAGGCCCACGATGCCGGCGCCGACGACGCCGACGTGCAGGGATCCGGCCGCGCTCACCCGGCCCCTCCGGCGGGCCGGTCCTGCCGTCGGCGGGACCGGCCCGCCGCGCGGGTCACGCCTCCGTCGCCAGGCGGACGGCGCCGGTCCCGGCCAGCGCGGCCAGCCAGTCACCGACCATCCAGATGCCGCTCACCCGGCCGTCGGTGAGCGACAGGAGGTCGATGACGCGCAGGTCGATCCGGCGGCCGGTCGGGGGCAGCCGCCCGGCCGGTGTGTCCAGCGGGCCCACCTGCCGGCCCGCGAGGCGGAACGCGAGCGCGACCGAGTCGCCGGCGTCGGCCACGGCCAGCACCTCCCGCTCCGGCCGTTCCAGGGCCGCCTGCATGACGCGGGCGCGGGTCACGAGGTCGGCCACGGTCAGCGGTGCGCCGTTGACCGTGACCGGATCGGTGTACAGCTCGCGGAAGGACGCCGCCGCGACGTCGTCGTCCTCGGGCAGCGGGTCGGTCCACAGGCGCAGCAGTCGCTCGACGTCGAAGGGCACCGGCCCATGCTCGTCCCGTCCCGCCGCGGCCACCAGGCGTGGCCCGCCCGCGCTCCTCGACGTCGTCGACGCGACGTCGGACGTTGGCGGGCGGAGCACACCCGAGGCCCCCCGGGGCCCCGCCCGCCGACAGCGTGCCGGTCGCGGGCCGCCCTCGCAACAGATGTCTAGGACGTCTGCGGACGATCGCGGGGCTTGCACGGTGTCCGTGCTGTGGGCCAGACTCCACCCGTCAATTACTGAACGATTGGTCGGGAACTTCGAGCGAGCGGGACCGCCGCGGCCTTCGCCGACCCTGTCGCAGAGGAGCGCAGATGAGCGCCGTCCCCACCCGGGTCGCCGTGATCGGCGGCGGGCGCATGGGCGCCGGCATCGCGCAGGTCTTCCTGGCGGCCGGTGCGCAGGTCGCCGTCGTCGAGGCCGGCGGCGACGCCGCGGAGGCCGCCCGCGGGCGCGTCGCCGACGGGCTGGACGAGGCCGCCCGCCGGGGCAAGCTGGACGGGGACGCGGCCACCGCCCTGGGCCGGCTGACCCTGCTCGACTCCGCCGCGGCGCTCGACCCGTCGACCGGCCTGGTCGTGGAGGCGGTGCCCGAGCGGGCCGACCTCAAGGCCGAGGTGCTGCGCACCGCCGAGGCGGCCGTCGGCCCCGACGCCGTGCTGGCCACCAACACCAGCTCGCTGTCGGTCACCGAACTCGCCGCCGCGCTGGAGCGCCCCGCCCGCTTCCTGGGGCTGCACTTCTTCAACCCGGTGCCGGCCTCCCGGCTGGTCGAGGTCGTCGTGGCCCGCGACACCGACCCGGAACTGGTCGGGACGGCGAGCGGCTGGGTGCGGGCACTGGGCAAGACCGACGTCGTGGTGAAGGACTCCCCCGGCTTCGCCTCGTCGCGGCTCGGCGTCCTGCTGGGGCTGGAGGCGATCCGGATGCTCGAGGAGGGCGTCGCGGACGCCGAGGCGATCGACACCGCGATGGAGCTGGGCTACCGCCACCCGATGGGCCCGCTGCGCTCCACCGACCTCGTCGGCCTCGACGTCCGGCTGGCCATCGCCGAGTACCTGCACCGCACCCTCGGCGAGCGGTTCGCCCCGCCGCAGCTGCTTCGCGACAAGGTGGCCGCCGGGGACCTGGGCCGCAAGACCGGCCGCGGCTTCCACGACTACACCTGACCCGAGGAGCCGGCATGGCCGCTGCGGCGCTGGACACCGTCGCTCTCGTCGACCCGTCGACCTACGAGGGCGGGCCCCCGTTCGAGCTGCTGCGCCGGCTGCGGACAGAGACGCCGGTGACGTGGGTCGAGGAGCCCGCGTTGCACGGCCAGCCGGCCGGCCCGGGATTCTGGCTGGTGCTGCGGCACGCCGACGTCGAGCGGGTGCTCCGCGACCCCGCGACCTTCTCCTCGTGGCTGGGGGCCACCCAGATCCGGGACGCCGCGGACCTCGACTGGGTCCGCCGGATGATGCTCAACACGGACCCGCCGGACCACTCCCGGCTGCGGCGGCTGCTCACCCGGTCGTTCACCCCGCGCGCGGTCGCCGCGCTCACCGCCTCGATCGAGGCGACGGCGGAGCGGCTGGTCGACCGGATGGTGGACGGCGCGGCCGCGGGCCGGTGCGACTTCGCCAAGGACGTCGCCGCCGACCTCCCGCTGCTCACCCTCGCCGACGTGCTGGGGGTGCCGGCCGAGGACCGCTGGCTGATGTTCGACTGGTCCAACCGGGTCATCGGCTGGCAGGACCCGGACTACGCCACCTCGGCCGCGTTCGACGGCACCGGCGGGACGCCGATGGCCCGGGAGGCGGTGGCGCTGCGGCCGGCGCCGGGCCCGGACGGCCGGATGCCCGACCCCCGTACGCGGGCCGGCATGCCCGACCTCTACGCGTACGCCCGGCTGCTGGCCGAGGAGAAGCGCCGCTCCCCCGGAGCCGACGTCATGTCGATCCTGCTCGCGCAGGTGGACGAGGGCGGCGGGCGGGTCAGCGACGCCGAGTTCGAGAACATGTTCTGGCTGTTCGCCGTCGCCGGGAACGAGACGCTGCGCAACGGGCTGCCCGGCGGCCTGATCGCGCTGCTCCAGCACCCGGAGGCGCCGGCCGCGCTGCGGGCGGACCCGTCGCTGCTGCCCGGCGCGGTCGAGGAGATGCTGCGCTGGTGGACGCCGGTCATGGTGTTCCGCCGCACCGCGACCACCGACGTCGACCTCGCCGGGGTCCGCATCCGGGCCGGGGACAAGGTGGTCGTGTCCTTCACCTCGGCCAACCGCGACGAGTCGGTGTTCGCCGATCCGGACGCGTTCGACATCCGGCGCGCGCCCAACCCGCACCTCACCTTCGGGCACGGGCCGCACTTCTGCCTGGGCGCCCAGCTGGCCCGCGTGCAGATGCGCGCACTGTTCGCCGCGCTGCTGCGCCGCACCAGCGCCCTGGAGCCCGACGGGCCACCGGCCCTGCTGCGGTCGAACTTCCAGCGCGGCGTCAAGCGCCTCCCCATCCGCTGGACCGCCGCCTGACGGAGTCGTTCGGTGGCGGTTCCCGCCACCGAACGACTCCGCTCGCCGGTCAGGCGGCCGGCGGCCAGGTCTTGGCGACCATCGTCAGGACGTCGTAGGTCGCGACCGGCTTGCCCTCGGTGTCGACGACGACGGCGTCCCAGCGGACCTCGCCGTGGTCGGCGCCGCCGCGCGGGCTGATCTGCTTGGCCGTCAGCGTGACGGTCAGCTCCGCCCCCGGCTTGACCGGCGTGAGGAAGCGGAGGTTGTCGACGCCGTAGTTGGCCAGCACGGGGCCCGGGTCGGGGTCGACGAACAGCCCGGCCGCCCAGGAGACGATCAGGTACCCGTGCGCCACCCGGCCGCCGAACAGCGGGTTGGCCGCCGCGGCCTCCTCGTCCATGTGCGCGTAGAAGGTGTCGCCGGTGAACTCGGCGAAGTGCTCGATGTCCTCGAGCGTGACCGCGCGCGGGCCCGCGGTCACCGAGTCGCCGATCCGCAGCTCGGCCAGCGACTTGCGGAAGGGGTGCACGCCGTCGTCGTTCCGCCGCGAGCCGGTCACCCAGCGGCCGCCGACGGCGGTCAGCATGTCCGGCGAGGCCTGGACGGCGGTGCGCTGCATGTGGTGCAGCACGCCGCGGATGCCACCCAGCTCCTCGCCGCCGCCGGCGCGGCCGGGGCCACCGTGGACGAGCACCGGCAGCGGCGAGCCGTGCCCGGTGTTCTCCTTCGCGTCGTCGCGGTCGAGCACCAGGATGCGACCGTGGGAGTGCGCGGCGCCGAGCACGAACTCCCGGGCGACCGCCTCGTCGTGGGTGACGATCGAGCCGACGAGACTGCCCTGGCCCCGGGCGGCCAGCTCGACGGCCTGCGCGATCTCGTCGTAGGGCAGCACGGTGCTCACCGGGCCGAAGGCCTCGACGTCGTGCGGCTCGGCGGCGCCGAGGTCGTCGCAGCGCAGCAGCATCGGCGGCAGGAAGGCGCCGCGGTCGCGGTCGGCGCCGACCACCTCGAAGCGCTCCGGGTCGCCGACCACCAGCTCGGCGACGCCGCGCAGCGCCTTGAGCGACCGCAGCACCTCCTCGCGCTGGTCGAGGCCGGCCAGCGCGCCCATGGTCACGCCCTCGGCTCCCGGCGCCCCGACGACGACGCGGGACAGCCGCTCCCGGGTGGCCTCGACGACGTCGTCCACCAGCTCCCGGGGGACGAGGGCGCGGCGGATCGCGGTGCACTTCTGCCCGGCCTTGACGGTCATCTCGGTGACCAGCTGCTCGACGAAGAGCTCGAACTCCGGGGTGTCCGGGCCGGCGTCGGGGCCGAGCACCGAGCAGTTGAGCGAGTCGGCCTCGGCGTTGAACCGCACCGAGTTGGCGACGACGGCGGGGTGGCTGCGCAGCTTGCGCGCGGTGGCCGCCGAGCCGGTGAAGAAGACGAGGTCCTGCCCGGCCAGCCCGTCCAGCACGCCGGTGGCGCTGCCGGCGAGCAGCTGCACCGAGCCCTCCGGCAGCAGGCCGGACTCGATGGCCGACCGGACCACCGCCTCGGTCAGGTAGGAGGTCTGGCTGGCCGGCTTGACGATGGTGGGCACGCCGGCGAGGAAGGCCGGGGCCAGCTTCTCCAGGAAGCCCCAGACCGGGAAGTTGAAGGCGTTGATCTGCACGGCGACGCCGCGCAGCGGGGTGTAGAGGTGCTGGCCGGCGAACGTGCCGCGCTTGCCGAGCGGCTCGACCGCGCCGTCGAGGACGACGGTGTCGTCGGGCAACTCGCGGCGCGCCTTGGACGCGTACGACAGCAGCGTGCCGAAGCCGCCGTCGACGTCGACCGCGCTGTCCCGGTCGGTCGCGCCGGTGCGGCGGGACAACGCGTAGAAGTCGTCCTTGCCGGCCATCAGCCGCAGGCCGAGCTGCTTGAGCAGGCCGGCCCGCTGGTGGAAGGTCAGCTCCCGCAGCGCCGGCCCGCCGACGGTGCGCGCGTGGTCGAGCATGGCGGGCACGTCCAGGCCGGTGCTGCTGACGCGCGCCACGGTCTCGCCGGTCACCGCGTCGGCGATCGGCGTCCCGTCGTCCGGCGCGGCGTACCAGCGGCCGGCGACGTAGCTCTCGAGCAGGGGTGCGGTCACGGCGATCTCCTCTCGGGGACTCCCGGCGGCGCCGGGAGTCCGGTGGAACGGCGCACCTTCGGCGCGGAGAGTCCGGTGGAGCGGCGGCGATCCCCGCGGGGACCGCCGGTGGGGCGGCGGCGGTCAGCGGGTCGTCGTGCGGAGGCCGTCGAAGGTGATCGCGACCAGCGCGTCGGCGACGGCCGAGGCGTCCAGCCCGCGGTCGGGGCGGTACCACTCGGTCAGGGAGTTGACGGCGCCGAAGAGCAGCCGGCTGGTGACGGCGGGGTCGACGTCGGGGCGGACGTCGCCCTCCTCCTCCCCCGCGCGGACCAGGTCGGTGACGATCCGGTCGAACCGGCGACGTCGCTGCAGCGCCTCCTGCTCGACCGGGGAGTTGCCGCGCACCCGCAGCAGCAGGGTGACGAAGGGCAGCTCCGCGGTGAGCACGCGGACCGAGCCCCGGACGACGTGCTCGAGCCGGTCGATCGCCGACCCGGTGGTCGCGCCGGGCTCCTCGGTGACGGCGAACAGCGCGTCCAGGGCCCGGTCGAGGGCCAGCCGCAGCAGCTCGACCTTGCTGGACACGTGGTGGTAGATCGCCGACTTGGTGATGCCCAGCCGCGCGGCGAGCTCGTCCATGCTCGTCGCGTCGTAGCCGCGCTCGTTGAACACCTCCACGGCGACGTCGAGGAGCGAGTCCAGGGAGTGCCCGGGACGGCCCCGCCGCACGCGGGCGGGATCGGCCATCGAGGTCATGCACGCTCCCGGTGGTCGGCCAGCCGCTGCAGCTTCCCCACCGAGCGGGCGAGCGTCTCCGGATCGACGACCTGCACCTCGATGCTGGTGCCGACGATGTCCTTGACCCCCTTCGCCACCTCGCCGGCGGCGGCGGGCCGGCGCTCGGGCGGGCAGTCCGGTCGGGCCTCGATCCGGCAGATCAGGTGGTCCATCCGCCCCCGCGTGACCAGCTCCAGGGCGAAGTGCGGCGACAGGCCGGGGGTGCGCAGCACGATCTCCTCGATCTGGGTCGGGAAGAGGTTCACCCCGCGCAGGATGATCATGTCGTCGGTGCGGCCGGTGATCTTCTCCATCCGCCGCATCCCCGGCCGGGCGGTGCCCGGCAGCAGGCGCGTGAGGTCGCGGGTCCGGTAGCGGATGACCGGCATGGCCTCCTTGCTCAGCGAGGTGAACACCAGCTCGCCCTGCTCGCCCTCCGGCAGCACCTCGCCGGTCAGCGGGTCGATGACCTCGGGGTAGAAGTGGTCCTCCCAGATGTGCAGGCCGTCCTTGGTCTCCACGCACTCCTGCGCGACACCGGGGCCCATCACCTCCGACAGGCCGTAGATGTCGACGGCCTGGATGTCGAGGCGCTCCTCCATCTCCCGGCGCATCTGCTCGGTCCACGGCTCGGCGCCGAAGATGCCGACCTCCAGCGAGCTGGCCCGGGGGTCGAGGCCCTGCTTCTCGAACTCGTCGATCACGGTGAGCATGTAGGACGGCGTCACCATGATGATCCGCGGCTCGAAGTCGGTGATCAGCTGGACCTGCCGCGGCGTCATGCCGCCCGAGACGGGGATGACCGTGCAGCCGAGCTTCTCCGCGCCGTAGTGCGCGCCCAGCCCGCCGGTGAACAGGCCGTAGCCGTAGGCGTTGTGCAGCCGGTCGCCGGCGCGGCCGCCGGCCGCGCGGATGGAGCGGGCCATCACGGTGGCCCACGTGTCGATGTCCTTCTCCGTGTAGCCGACGACGGTGGGCCGGCCGGTGGTCCCGGAGGAGGCGTGCACCCGGCGCACCTGCTCCTGGGGGACGGCGAACATCCCGAACGGGTAGTTCTCGCGCAGGTCGGCCTTGCTCGTGGTGGGGAACCGCGCCAGGTCGGCGAGCTCGCGGCAGTCGTCGGGGTGCACGCCGGCAGCGTCGAAGGCCCGCCGGTAGTGCGGCACGTTCTCGTACGCGTGCCGCAGGGTCCACTGCAGCCGCTCGAGCTGCGTGGCCCGGAGCTCGTCGACGGACATGCGCTCCGCCGGGTCGAGGATGGCCGGGTCGGGCGCCGGCCCCAGGCGCCGGGTGGTCTCGCTGGTCGCAGCCGTCATGGCCGTCGCCTCCGTGGTCGCAGCGTCCTCGCGGGACGGTCGGCAGCCAGGTCTCCCCCAAATACCGACCAGATGGTCAGGTAACCAACTCCCCGCCACGGCCGCTGTCAAGCCCCGGCGGACACCCGCCCGGCCGGGGTTGTGCGACGGAGGCCGGTCGTGCACACTCATTACCGACCAAGCGGTCAGTAAATCAGCGACCGCCGTTGCCACCGAGGGGAACGAGATGTCAGCGCCCACCCTGGACCGGCGCGCGGCCGACGACGCCGCGCTGCAGGAGCACTTCGACGCCGTCATCGCCGCCGAGCACCGGATCGAGCCCCGCGACTGGATGCCCGACGGCTACCGCAAGACGCTGATCCGGCAGATCGCCCAGCACGCGCACTCGGAGATCATCGGCATGCAGCCCGAGGGCGACTGGCTGCTGGCCGCACCGAGCCTGCGGCGCAAGGCGATCCTGCTGGCCAAGGTGCAGGACGAGGCCGGCCACGGGATGTACCTGTACTCCGCCGCCGAGACCCTCGGTGCCGACCGGGCCGACCTCACCGACAAGCTCATCGAGGGCCGCCAGAAGTACAGCTCCATCTTCAACTACCCGACGCTGACCTACGCCGACGTCGGCGTCATCGGCTGGTTCGTCGACGGCGCGGCGATCTGCAACCAGGTGCCGCTGTGCCGCTCCTCCTACGGGCCCTACGCCCGGGCGATGATCCGCATCTGCAAGGAGGAGTCCTTCCACCAGCGGCAGGGCTACGAGCTGCTGATGACGATGATGCGCGGCACCGACGAGCAGCGGGCCATGGTGCAGGACGCCGTCGACCGCTGGTGGTGGCCGTCGCTGATGATGTTCGGCCCGCCGGACGACGACAGCCCGAACTCCGCGCAGTCGATGGCCTGGGGCATCAAGCGGCACAGCAACGACGAGCTGCGCCAGCGCTACGTCGACATGAGCGTCCCGCAGGCGGAGTTCCTCGGCGTCACGCTGCCCGACCCGGAGCTGCGGTTCGACCCGGCGACCGGCCACCACCGCTTCGGCGCCATCGACTGGGACGAGTTCAAGCGGGTCATCAGCGGCAACGGCCCGGCGAACGCCGAGCGCATCGCCCGCCGGCGGGCCGCCCGCGACGACAACGCCTGGGTCAGGGAAGCCGCCACCGCGTACGCCCGGAAGCACGACGGCGGGCGACCGACCACCGAGCACGAGGAGAGTGCGGCATGAGCGCCACCGACGTCACCGCCGAGGGCGGGCACGGCGCCGTCCCCACGGGGCCCGAGGTGCCGGTCGAGCCGAAGCCGGCGACCACCCGGCGGGACTGGCCGCTCTACGAGGTGTTCGTGCGCGGCAAGCGCGGCATCAACCACGTGCACGTCGGCTCGCTGCACGCCCCGGACGACGAGATGGCCGTGCACTCCGCCCGCGACCTCTACACCCGGCGCAACGAGGGCGTGAGCATCTGGGTGGTCAAGGCCGCCGACATCACCGCGTCCAGCCCCGACGAGAAGGACCCGCTGTTCGCCCCGAGCGGCGACAAGGTCTACCGCCACCCGACGTTCTACGAGATCCCCGAGAGCGTCCCGCACATGTGAAGGACCTCCTCTCCCCCCACCCGCCTCGTTCCTCGGCGGGCGGGCCCCTGAGAGGAGGCCGATGTCCGAGCACTCCGTGCCCGGAAGAGAGGGTTCCCATGGCGCACGAAGAGACCGTGTACGAGGCGCTCGACCACGCCCATGGCGGCGAGGGCCACTGGGCGTTCGGCACCGGCTTCGACGAGCCGCTGGCCGGTGTGGACACCACCGTCCCGGACGGCATCGACCCCGCCGACCTCGGCGAGTACTGCCTGATGCTGGGCGACGACGCCCTGGTCATGGCGCAGCGGCTGACCCAGTGGATCACCGCCGCGCCGGAGCTGGAGGAGGAGGTGGCGGTCGCCAACGTCGCCCTCGACCTGCTCGGCCAGGCCCGGCTGCTGCTGGCCCGCGCCGGGTCGGTGGGCGTGCTCGGCCGCTCGCGGGAGAAGGCGACCGACAGCATCCCCGACGAGGACGCCCTGGCCTACTTCCGCGATGCCGACGAGTTCCGCAACACCGACCTGGTCGAGGCGCCGAACGGGGACTTCGCCCGGACGATGGTCCGGCTCCTCGTCGCGGCCACCGTCCGGCTCGCCGTCTTCACCCGGCTGCGCGACTCGCGCGACCCGGTGCTCGCCGCGATCGCCGCCAAGGGCGTCAACGAGCTGGCCTACCACCGCGACCACGCCGCCCGCTGGGTGCTCCGCCTCGGCGACGGGACGGAGGAGTCGCACCGCCGGGCCCAGGCCGGCGCCGACGCCGTCTGGCCGCTGCTGGACGACGTCCTCACCGCGACCGACGTGGAGGTCCGGCTCACCCGGGCGGGCGTCGCCGTCGACCCCGCCGACGTCCGGGACGAGGTGACCGGCGTGCTCACCCAGGTGCTCGAGCGGGCCACGCTGCGGGTGCCCGCGTGGCCGTCCGCCGCGCCGCCCCGCGGCCGGCGCGGCGCGCACACGGCCGAGCTGACCGAGCTGCTGGCCACCCTGCAGGGCCTCGCCCGCCAGCACCCGGCCGCGACGTGGTGACGGCCCTCCAGGGCAGAGATGGCCATGTCTGCCCCTCGGTGGACGACGCCAGGGCGGTTGCCGAGACGGTCACCGACCCTGAGCTGCCGATGCTGACCCTCGCCGACCTCGGCGTCCTCCGCGACGTCCGGGTCGACGACGACGGCACCGTCGTCGTCGAGATCACCCCCACGTACTCGGGCTGCCCGGCGATGGGCACGATGCGCGCCGACCTGCTGCACGCGCTGCACCGGGCCGGGTTCGGCGACGTCGAGGTGCGCACCGTCCTCTCCCCGGCCTGGAGCACCGACTGGATCAGCGCGGAGGGACGCCGCAAGCTGGCCGCCGGCGGCATCGCGCCGCCCGGGAAGGCGCCCGTCCGTACCGCCGGCCCGGTGCCGCTGCAGCTCGGACCCTCCCGGCGCACCGCGGTCTGTCCGGTGTGCGGCTCCCCGGACACCGAGGAGGTCAGCGAGTTCAGCGCCACCGCCTGCAAGGCCCTCCGCCGCTGCCGCAGCTGCCGCGAGCCCTTCGAGCACGTCAAGGAGATCTGATGACGGCGACCACCGAGGCCCCCGTGAGCACCCGGCGTCGGCCGCAGTTCCACCCGCTGAAGGTGGCCCACGTCGAGCAGCTCACCGACGACGCCGTCGCGGTCACCTTCGACGTGCCCCCGGAGCTGGCCGAGGACTACACGTTCAAGCCGGGTCAGGCGCTGACCCTGCGCCGGGTGGACGGCGACCGCGACGAGCGCCGCTCCTACTCGATCTGCGCGCCGGTGGGCGCCGCGCCCCGGGTCGGCGTCCGGGAGGTGCCCGGCGGCTACTTCTCCTCCTACCTGGTGCACTCCGTGCGGCCCGGGGACGAGATCGAGGTGCTGCCGCCGTCGGGCACCTTCACCGCCGACCTGACGCAGCCGGCCGACCACGTCTTCGTCGTCGCCGGCTCCGGCATCACCCCCGCGCTGTCGCTGGCGGCCAGCGTGCTGCGCGACGGCGAGTCGACCGTCACCGTCTTCTACGGCAACCGGCGGACCAACACGGTGATGTTCGCCGACGAGCTCGCCGACCTGAAGGACCGCTACGGCACCCGCCTGCAGCTGGTGCACGTCCTCTCCCGCGAGCCGCGGGACGCCGAGGTGACCAGCGGCCGGCTCGACGGCGCACGGCTGCGCACGCTGGTGGACAGCCTGGTCGACGCCGAGCACGTCGACCACTGGTGGCTCTGCGGTCCGCACGGGATGGTCGGCGACGCCCGCGACCTCCTGACCGAGCTCGGCGTCCCGCCCGAGAAGGTGCACCAGGAGCTGTTCTACGTCGACGACGTCCCGCCGGAGCCGGTCCGCGGCGACGAGGAGACGGTGACCGGGCCCAGCAGCCAGGTGACGGTCGTCCTCGACGGCCGGGAGACCACCCTGGCCCTGCCCCGCGACGTGCCGGTGCTCGACTCGGCCCAGAAGGTCCGCGGCGACCTGCCCTTCGCCTGCAAGGGCGGGGTGTGCGGCACCTGCCGGGCGCGGGTCACCGAGGGCGAGGTGCAGATGCGGCGCAACTACGCCCTCGAGCCCCGGGAGGTGGAGGCGGGGTACGTGCTGACCTGCCAGACGGTGCCCCTCTCGGAGACGGTGACCGTGGACTTCGACGCGTGACCGGCGACCGGGTGCTGCAGGCCGAGGTCCGCCGCGGCGCGGCCGTCCTCACCCTGGACTCCCCCGCCAACCGCAACGCCCTGTCCCGGGCGATGCGCGCGCAGCTGCGCACCGCGCTCACCGACGCGCTCGCCGACGACGCGGTGCGGGTCGTGGTGCTCGACCACACCGGCCGGGTCTTCTGCTCGGGGATGGACCTGACCGAGGCGGCCGGCGGGTCCGCCGAGGACCAGGGGGTGAACGAGTTCCCCGAGCTGCTGGAGCTGCTCTGGACCTCCCCGAAGCCCGTCGTGGCCGCCGTCCGCGGGCCGGCCCGGGCCGGCGGGGTCGGCCTGCTGGCCGCCTGCGACGTGGTGGTCGCGGGATCCGCCGCGACGTTCGCCTTCACCGAGGTGCGCATCGGGATCGTCCCCGCGGTGATCTCCGCGGTCGTGCTGCCCCGGATGGTGCCCAACGTGGCGCACCGGCTGATGCTGACCGGCGAGGTGTTCGACACGGCGACGGCGCTGGCCGGTGGGCTGGTGGACCTCGTCGTCCCCGACGCCGACGTCGACGCCTGCCTGGCCGCCCAGGTCGACGCGCTCGGCAAGGGCGCGCCGCTCGCCCTGGCGGAGACGAAGCGGCTGCTGCGCGCCGAGCGGACCGGGACACTGGCCGAGCAGTTCCCCGAGCTGCTGGGCCTGTCGGCCCGCTTCTTCGCCGGCGAGGAGGGGCAGGAGGGCATCGCCGCGTTCCGCGAGAAGCGGCCGGCCCGCTGGGTGCCGGCCTGAGTCAGGCCGGAGCGCGCCCCAGGAACGCCGCCAGCCGGGCGTAGTCCGCGGCCCCCGGCGCGGCCGGCACCGGGTCGGCGACGGCCGCCCCCCGCAGCGCGGCGGGCACCAGCCGCTCGGCGATCCGGAGGGCGGCGGTCGCGAGCCGGTCGTCGAGCGGCTCCGGGGAGCCGGTGCCGACGACGAGGTCGTGGGTGTGCGCGACCAGCTCGAGGACGAACCCGGACAGGGCGACGGGGCCGGGCACCAGCCCCCAGGGCGCCGGCACGTCGGCCGGTGCGGTGTCCCGGCTCCACGCGTGCCGGGCCTTGGCGGTGGCCGCCTCGAACCGGGACGCCCAGCGGCCGCGGGTGTCGACGGCGAGGACCTGCGGCACGGACGAGGCCGGCTGTCCCCCGGCGACCCGCTCGGCCCGCTGGACCGTCGCCAGCAGGTGCCCGAGCAGCGCCTGCACGTTCCACTCGGCGCACGGCGTCGGGAGCGCGAACTGCTCGCGGCCGACCCGCGCGACCACCCGCTCCGCCTGCTCGAGCGCGGCGGTGAACAGCTCGCGGACGTCCTCGACCGGCTCCGGCACGGCCTGCGGCAGCCGCGGCGGCGCGAGGCGGAAGAGTCGCCGGGTGTTGTCCTCCAGCAGGGCGCGGAGGGTCTCCGGCGGCAGCTGCCGGGCCAGGGTCAGCAGGCTCTCGTTGTAGTTCTCCGTCATCTCGAGGTTCGGCGGCGAGCGGACGAAGTGCACCGGCCCGTCCGTCGCGGCGTCGGACCCGAACAGGACCCGGTCGGCACCGACCTCGTCGATGAGACGGCGGACCTCCGCCGAGCGGCACCACGAGGTCTCGAGGTGGAGGTTCGCCAGCTCCTGGGCGTGCCGCGCCGCCCGCCGTCGGCCCTCCGGGTGGCCGAGGAACGTGTGGTAGAGGACGAACGGCACCTGGGGGAACCGTTCGGCGAGCCGGCGCACGAGGTCGGGGTCCGAGGGGCCCGGCGCGGTGTGCACCGTCACCGGCACCCCGGCCTCGGCCGCCACCTGCAGGAAGGGGTCGAGGCCGGGGGTGTCGGCGGGGTACCCGTCGTACGTCGGGTGCAGCTTCAGCCCCACCGCACCCTCGGCCAGCCGGCGGCGGACGTCGTCGGGCTCCGGGCCGCCCGGGCTGACCCACACCAGCTTCGTCAGCCAGCCGACCCCCTCGGTCACCCGGTCGACGAAGGCGTTGTCCTGCCACGACACCAGCCCGTGGGTCATGCCTCCCGACGCCAGGGCGATCCGCAGGCTCTCGAAACCCAGCTCGTCGAGGCCGGGCGTGCGCGCGTGCACGTGGGCGTCGACCGGGTCCAGCCCGATCCAGAGCCGGTAGTTGGCTCCACCGTTGTTGTCCCAGTCGTCGTCGGCGGCGGCGATCGCGAAGTCCAGCAGGGTGTGGCCGTCGGCCTCGGGGATGTCGGCGGCCCAGCTGCCGTCGCCGTCGCGCTCCAGGGGGACGTGCCGGAACGGCGGCGGCGCTCCGTCGAAGGCCAGGTGCAGGTGCAGCGGACGGTCGGCCGCGGCGAGAGGCCCGCGGTAGCGCACCCGTCCGGCCGGGGCCCGCTCGCCCACGGGCGACACCCACTCCACCGGCAGGGGGGCGGGCGACGGGCTGGGCATGCGGGGTCTCCTCGGGGGTCGGAGGTGGACGGCGTCGGCCCGGAGCTAGAGCGTCAGCGTCCACCCGTCCCCGTCGGCGTCGTCCCAGGTCTCGGCGTCCTCCTCCGGTCGCGGGCTGCCGGCGCACACGAGGTGGACGACGTAGCGCAGTTCGAAGCCCCGGGGACCGAACACCAGCCCCCGGAACACGTGCGGCAGCGGCTGCGCCCGCACGAACTCCGCGATCGACGCCGGCTCGGGCAGCGCGCCGGCGCCGGCGTCCTCGAACGGCAGGCCGTCCATGGCCGCCGACGTGTAGTTGGGCGCCGCCGGCTCGGGGGCCCCCGGGGACACGCCCCAGCCGATCCCGACGTGGGTCCACCGGCCGGTGTCGTCCTGGTAGCTGACCTCGCGGGCGACGATCTCCTCGGTGACCACCGGCGAGGTGCTCCGTTCGGTGCCGTGGACGACGAAGAAGAAGTGGTGGAGGGCGTACCCGGCGGCGCTCCCGTCGACCCGGCGCGGCACCTCGATGACGGCGGTGCGCAGGCCGGGTGTGGAGTCGGCCGGGGTCAGCACCCGGGAGTCGCCGGCCTCCCAGTCCGGCTCCCCGCCCAGCGGCGTCCAGGCGTAGTGGAGCTCCACCATCTCGATGCCGGGAGCGGGGTCGACCCAGGTCTTGCGCAGGCCGAAGAAGTCCGCGGCCTCGGCCGCGACGGCGGCGGACAGGTGGCTCACGGGCACCTCGCGTCCAGAGCGTCCAGGGGTCGACCGGGCAGGGTCACAGGTGGTGCACCCACCAGTTGCCGCCGGGAGCGGCCCGGCCGTCCGGGCCGAGCCAGAACTCGTCCTTCTCCTCGGGCGGGTACATCCGGCCGACGTGGTACTGCTGGACCAGCGTCGCCCCGCGCGGGCCGTACATGCGCGCCTGCCACCGGTGCGGTCGCTCGAGCCCCCGCAGCATGTGGAACTTCTCGTGGTGGAACCGCTCCTTGTCCCAGTACGAGTAGTACTTCGTCGACCGGAACTCCGACCCGCCCGGGAACCGCGGGTCCTCCATGGGGCTGTAGACCGGCGCGCTCCAGTCCCCCACCGACCAGTAGATGCAGATGTTGGTCGCCCAGCCCTGCTCGTCGACGTACTCCAGGTCGCGGTAGACGATGTCCTCGCTGAACAGGTCGGTGGTCCACCGGTGCCCGTCCTGGAAGACCTCGAAGTAGTAGTGGAAGCGGTACTCGGGCGTCGCCCACCCGTTCTCCATGTCCCAGACGTCGCGCGGCATGCGCAGCACCTTCAGCCGGGTGCGCGGGGAGCCGCCGCGGTCCTCCAGGACCCGCGACTCGTGCCCCCAGGACCAGTCCGGCCACTGACCGGGGGGCGTGGTCACGTAGTGGATGACGACCTGCTCGACGCCGTCCTCCTGGTCGGTCCAGCCCTTCGGGTAGTACCAGCTCATCGCCGCGCTCCCTCGCCGGCTCCCGTCCAGCCGGAGCCGCCGTCGCCGCTGCCGATCACCTCGTAGGTGCGGACGCTCGGCGTCCCCATCAGCAGTTCGGGCAGCGCCCGGTAGAACTCCCGGGTGACCTCCTGGTCGAGGTAGCGCTGCATGTCCTCGGCGCTCCGCCAGCTCGACACGGCGAGCACCTGGTCCCCGCTGCGCAGCGCCTGGGCGAACAGCGCCCCCTGCGCGGAGGTGACGACGCTCTCGTTCTGCCGGAGCAGGAGGTCGGCCAGCCGGTCGATGCTGCCCGGACGCGCCTTCGCCTCGAGGATCCGGAAGACGGCCATGACGCCCCCTGCTCGACCGAGCGGCTCAGGATGGGCTCCACGGTATGGGGGTGGCCCCCGTCGCGCAGATCGAGGAACCCCTGGTCGACCGGCTCGGGGCGCCGCCCGTGACGAGCAGGTGACGCCCCGGTGACTGCCCCTCCCCAGGATGGCGACGGCACCTGAGTCCCCACGCCGGGACGCGCTCCCACGAGGGGGCCGGCCCGGTGCTCGAGATCGGAGATCCCATGACCAGCCTCGTCCCGCAGCCCCGGATGGACGCCGTGTGCCGGCTCATCCCCGACCACGTCCTCCGCAACATCGCCGAGCGAGGCGACGACGAGCAGCGCCGCATGGCCCTCGAGGCCCTGGCGTCCTCGGGGACCATGCGCTCGCTGCGGGTCCAGGCGGAGGCCCGCCGGTCGGTCCTGCCGCGGTCGGCCATGCCCGAGCTGACCATCTCCCTGTCGCCCCCGACCAAGGAGCGGATCATCCGCGACGCCCGCAACACGACGGACCTGCGCGCCCCGATCGTGCGGACCGAGGCCGGGACGGCGAGCGAGGACAAGACCGTCGAGGCCGCCTTCGAGCGTCTCGGCACCACCTGGGACTTCTTCTTCCAGGTGTTCGCCCGCAACTCCATCGACAAGGCGGGCATGCCGATCGAGGGCGTCGTCCACTACCGCCGGAACTTCGACAACGCGTTCTGGAACGGCACACAGATGGTGTTCGGGGACGGCAGCGGGCGGCTGTTCACCAACCTGGCGCAGTCGCTGACGGTGTGCGGGCACGAGCTGAGCCACGGCGTCGTGCAGTACGACGGGCCGCTGGTCTACCAGAGCCAGTCGGGCGCGCTCAACGAGTCGATGGCCGACGTCCTCGGTGTGCTCGTCGAGCAGTGGTCCCTCGGCCAGGGCGTCGACCGGGCCGACTGGCTCGTCGGCCGGGAGATCCTCGCGCCGGGCGTGACCGGCAAGGCGCTGCGCTCCCTTGCCGAGCCCGGCACCGCCTACGACGATGACGTGCTGGGCAAGGACCCGCAGCCCGGCCACATGGACCAGTACGTGGAGACCGACGAGGACAACGGCGGCGTGCACATCAACTCCGGCATCCCCAACCGGGCGTTCACGCTCGCGGCCAAGCGGCTGGGCGGCAACGCGTGGGAGGACGCCGGGCGCATCTGGTACGCCTCGCTCGGACACGAACGCCTGCTGCCGACCGCCACGTTCCGCCAGTTCGCTCGCATCACGCGCTACGTGGCCTCGACCCTGTTCGGCACCGGGAGCCGGCAGGTGTCCGCCGTCGAGGAGGCCTGGAGCGGCGTTGGCGTCGACCTCTGAACCGACCCGCGTCGAGTTCCGGCGCACCGGCGGCATGTTCGCCGGCAACCGGGTCGAGCTCGCCCTGACCCAGGACGAGCTCGGCCCGGCCGGCGCCGCGGCGCTCGCCCGGGTGCTGGAGGGCCCCGGCCCGGCGCGCTTCGCCGACCTGCCCGGCACGGGCACCGGCGCCGACGAGTACCGCTACGACCTGACCATCCACCGTGGCGGCGAGGTCGTGTCGCTGCGGTTCGACGAGAGCCGGCTGCCCCCGGAGCTGCTGCCGCTCGTCGAGGCGCTGGAGGAGCGGGCGCTCGACCGGCCGGGGTGACCGCCCCGCGTCAGGCGACGGGGCCGGCTCCTGTGGGCGCCCGGTCGCGGCGGTCCTCGGCGGCCTCCTCGCGGGCCAGGCGCACGCCGAAGGTGGCGGTGAACCCGGTGCCGCGCACCGGGAACCGCCACTCGCCGTCCACCTGCTCGCAGGCCACGACCGCGTCGCCGTCCTCGGCGCCGGCCGCCGTCACCTGGCGCAGCAGCTCCGCGGTGTCGGTGGGCCGCTGGTCGGACAGGTACCGCTCGCCCGTGTGCAGGAACAGCCGCACCTGCGGCTCCAGGAAGGCCTGCAGGTAGTACTGCTTCTGGAAGACCAGGTTGTCCGAGAAGCCCATCCCCCAGCTGTCCCGCTCCCCCACGTACACGTCGAGCCGGACCACCAGGTCCTCGGCGCTGCGGCCGGCCCGCCGGACCTGCGTGTTGAGCCACCCCTCCCAGATGGTGCGGTCGTCGGGATCGGCCCAGTCGAACCCCCGGTCGTCCAGCTCGTCGTCCAGCCCCTCGCGGTGGAAGGGGCCGTAGCAGTTCTCGGCCTCGGAGCTCTGGTGGAACAGCTCGAAGTCCACCAGCCGCGGCTTGACGCACACCCCGAGGAAGAACTCGCTGCGGCCGAACGCGTCCTTGCCGCGGGTCACCCGCGCGTCGACGAGGCGCAGGCGGGCGCGCACGTCCCCGTGGAAGAACCGCATCGCGACCTCGAAGGACTCGCGGCTGGTGACCAGCGAGTCCTCGCCTCCGTGGCACTTGTGGACGAAGGTCCGCGGCGCACCGGGGACCTGCGCGTACGCCTGCTTCACCAGGCCGTCGCTGCGGTTGTAGCGGGGGCCGTACTCCCCCGGCACGGAGGCCAGGCGGTTGAGCAGGCTGGCCGCACCGTTGCCGTAGGACCGGTAGTTCGTCCCCACCACGGTGAGCAACCGCCGCGGGTCGAAGTGCTCGCCGAAGGTCTGGAACGACCAGGCCCTCGGGTCCCCGGACCGGGCGGCCGGTCCGTCCGGCGCGAACGCCTCCAGCTCCTCGGCCGCGCCGAGACCGCCGAGCTGGTCGAGGACCTGGAAGGAGATGCCCTGGTGCGGCGTCCCGAGGGTGACGATCTTGTTGATGTGGTCCTCGGCGGCCCGCGGGTTGCCGTCCTTGAGCGCGGGATAGTCCACCTGGACGGCGTGGCGGACGATCAGCCCGCCCATCGAGTGCGCGATGACGTCGACCTTGGGCACCGGCTGCTGCCGGTGCGCGGCCAGCGCGCGGATGAAGTCGATCAGCCGCACGAGCTCTGAGCCGTAGGTCGAGAAGGACCGGTCCTCGAAGTCGTAGTAGCGGAACACCCAGATGGTGTTCGCCACCGACCGCGTGGACCGGACCACGTCGAGCGCCATCGCCGCGTCGGCCACCAGCCGTCCCTCGAAGAACGAGCGCAGGCCGGCCAGCTCGTCCGGCAGCCGCTCCGGAGCCGCCTGCCGGTGGGCGTGGTAGCTGACGATGTTGGTGGCGTCCTGGTAGTTCCAGTCCGACTTCAGCAGGCGGAGGACCAGGCCCTCGTAGATGAAGTTCTCGCCGCGCTTGTGCGGGTAGACGGTGCCGTCGTTGAAGCCCTGGTAGGCCACCCGCCGCTCGTCGGCGGTGCCGAGGCCGCCGAAGCCACGGATGAGGATGAGCGGGCGCGCCGCGTGCAGGTCGACGGACTGGTCGTCCATGGCCACCTCGCTCGAGGCAGGGCTGCCACCCGGTCGGGCGGCGCGGACGATGATCGGTCGGGGTCGTCACCCCGCCGTCACGCCGGCGTCAACGCAGCGGCCGGCCATGGCGGTGCCGTGACGAGGTCGTGACAGCCGGAGCCGACGATCGGCACATGGCTACCGTCGACGAACGCGGTCCAGGTGGGGAGAGCGCGAGGGAGCGGGCGGTCCGGGAACACGCGTCCCTCCTCCAGGACGCGGCCCACCTGAGCATCGTGGGCGCCGTCCTGCTCACCGGCTTCGCCCTGGTGAAGAGCTACGCGGTGGGCCACTTCTCGCTCACGACCGGAGCGGCGCTGCTGACCACGGCCCCGCTGACGGTCCTGCTGGGCAGCCTGATGTCCTACGCCTACTGGATCCTGCCGCTGGCGGCGCTCGCCCTCCTGTACGGCGCCGTCCGGGCCCGGCGGAGGATCGGGGCCTGGACCTGGGAGGGGGCCGCGCTGCTGGGCCTGGCGGCCCTCTCGGCCCTGCTCTCGCCGGTCCGGTCCCTGCTCACCTGCGGGCTGGCCTTCCTGGTCTTCCTGCTCGTCGCCCGGGGGCCCCGCGCCGCGGCGGAGGCCACGGGTGCCGACGCGCCGGACCACCGGTCGCGGTGGCGGAGCCGCTGGGCCTCCCTCACCAGCTCCCCGCTCTTCCGCACACCGGTCTTCTTCGTCGTCGCGGTGCTGTGGGTGGTGCTCGGCTCGCTGACCCGGCCGTGGACGCCGGTCGAGCTGGTCGCCTTCCAGGAGGGCGCGGAGCAGCGCCTCGTCGTCGGCAACGTGCTCAGTGCCGACGGCGAGTGGACGACGGTCATGCGGGCCGGCGACCGCGGCCTGAACCGCATCCGGTCGGAGGACGTCGCGAGTCGCCGGCTCTGCCACCTCGTCGGTGCCCAGGCGGCGGGGCAGGCACCGCTGCTGTGGGAGCTCCAGGACCGGCCCTACCGGTCGCCGAACCGCAGCTGCCGGAAGCTCGCGGACCAGCAGTCGGACGTGCAGGTGACGGCGGGGTCCTTCCCCGGTTGAGGACTCCCCGGCCGGGCCCGGGCGGGGTCAGCCGGTCCGCGTCCGGGCCAGGCTCGACCCCGTGTCGGCCCGCCTCGTGACGCGGCGGTGACGCGACGGTGGCGCCGGCTCGTGATGGTGGATCGTGCCCCTGCCGTGAGGGCGGTTCCCTGGTGAGGCGGAGATGACCAAGCTCGAGTCTGCGAGGACCAACGCCCTGTCCGGCCCCTTCGGCACCCCGGACGGGTCTCGTGCCGACATCGAGGACATCCAGCGCGACTTCATCGACCTCGACGACCGGCCGGCCTTCGGAGGTGTCGCCACGCGAGCCGACGACGCCAAGGTGCGGGTCATCGTCGGCCGGATGGGCGCCGGGAAGACCGTCTACATGCGGCGCCTGTTCTCGTTCCAGACCGCCAGCAACTCGGTGTACGCCGACAACCCCCAGCAGGCCCTGCCGCAGACCGACGTCATCGTGCGGGCGTGCCAGTGGTTCCCCAAGGAGATCCTCAGCGAGAAGTGGTCGCAGATCTGGCACCGCGCGATCCTGCGCAGCCTCACCACGCACCTGCTCGAGTCCCGGGAGCTGCGCGGCAGCGTCGAATCCGAGGAGGCCGCACGCATCCGCGCGGACTACGGCGATCTGCTGGGGCGGTTCCGGAAACCGCGATCCATCTACAGCGAGCTGCGCGACATCATCAACAGCCACAACTCGGCCATCGACCTCATGCGCTACCTGGAGCAGTCGGACTGGGACGACCTCGAGTACGACCTCGCCGGGCTGCTCCACGACACCAAGCCCGTCTTCTTCTACCTGGACGCGATCGACGACAACCTCAACAGCGCACCCTTCTACTGGCTCCGCTGCCAGGAGGGGCTTTTCTTCCAGGTCATGCAGCTGCTGCGCGACGGGAAGTTCGGCTCCCGGTTGCACGTCGTCGTGTGCATCCGCGACCTCGTCCTCAGTTCCATCAACCGCAGCGAGAACGCGCCGAAGTACTACAACGAGCCGCACATCCGGGTGCTCGACTGGTCCAAGGACGCCATCGAGTTCCTGCTGCGCCAGAAGATCGAGCGCCTGCCTCCCGAGTACCTGATGGCCCCCGCCCTGCCCCGCGGACCGGAGGCGTGGCTGGGCTGCCCCTGGGTGCACAACGAGGCCCGTGGCGTGACCGAGGACGTCCTGGAGTACCTGATCCGCCACACCCGCCTCATCCCCCGCGACGTCATCTCGCTGGGCAACGACCTCTGTCGGGCGGTCCTCCGGCAGAAGGAACTCGGGAACACCGAGGTCCCGAACGAGGTGATGCGACGTGTGGTCTCCCACGCCGCCAAGCGGTTCGGCGACTCCCAGCTGGCCCAGTGCGCGAACCAGATCGCTGCCGACCTCATGCCGAGGAACGCTGCACAGAAGGGGTACTCGGAGTTCTACACGTCCAACCAGGAGTACGCGACGTCCCTCCGCGAGCAGCTCAAGGACGTCATCCGGGCCGTGGGTGTCGATCGATTCGACCGGGCCAGTCTGAACACGCTCGAGGAACTGTCCGGTGAGGTCTTCGAGCACAGCACGCACGTGCCCTCGGTCCTGTGGCAGAACGGGCTGCTCGGGCTGGTCCGCGACGGACGCAGCCACTTCTACTCGGTCTCCGACATGAGTCAGCTGACCATCCCGCCCGACGCGGACGAGTACGTGCTCCATCCGTGCGTCATCGACGCCGTCCCGAGCGTCAAGCCGGTCGGCGCCGCGATCGTCTACCCCTACGACCGGGACTGACGATGACCACGAGCGCGGTGGGCCGCCGGTCGTTCGACACCTGGTACGACCTGAAGCGGGATCTCATCCCGCACCTCTTCGACGGCGGCCCCTTCCAGTCGGGCCGGTACCTGTTCCGTGGGTGCGGCGACGCCGGCTGGAGCCTGACCTCGTCGTTCGACCGGAGGTTCCACTTCCTCCCCGGTGACCAACGGGTCGTCCTGTGGACCGCACTGCTCGGCGCGTTCCGGGAGACGTGCGCCGAGCACGGCGTCGCACCCGAGATCCTCGGTGACGACCGGGCGCTGCTGGCGTTCGGCCAGCACCACGGCCTCCCCACCCGGTTGCTGGACTGGTCACTGAGTCCCTACGTGGCCTCCTTCTTCGCCTTCCGCCAGGCGCTGGACACGCCTGGGGCGACCGGGCAGGTGGCCCTGTGGGTGCTCGACACCCGGTCCAGCGCGTGGTCGGCGGAGATGGGGGTGGAGCTGATCGCCCCGCTGACCGGCGGCAACTCCCGGCTGCGCAACCAGTCGGGTCGCTTCACCTACGCCCGCACACCGCACCTGACGCTGGAGGACTACGTCACGCACCTCGGCTTCGCCGACGGTGCGCTCACCCAGTTCAGCCTCCCGCGGGCCGAGGCCGTACGGGCCCTGCCCGACCTGGACGCCATGGGCGCGAACGCCGCGAACCTCTTCCCCGACTGGAGCGGGCTCGCCGAGGGCGTGACCCTGCGCATGCAGCTGCAGGCCTCGACGGCATCCGCGCCGTCCACCCGTTGAGGCCGCCCCCGGGAGCCCCGGCCTGCTCAGCGCGTGGCGGCGACCCAGGCGGCGGCGGTGACGACGCGGGCGATGTCCGCGGCGTACCCGGCGTCGATCGTCGCGTCCGTCGGCAGGTGGTACTCGGGGTTCATCTCCTCCGGGGGCGCTCCCGGACCGGGGCCGGCGAACAGGTCCTCCGACACCAGCACCGCGGCGTGGCCCTGCTCGTGGAAGCTCGAGTGGTCGCTGCGCCGCTCGGCCTCGTCCCACTCCCCCGTCGCCGGGTAGACCTGCGCCGGGCGCAGGGCCGGCGACACCACCGGTTGCAGCCCGGCGACGAGGCGGGCCAGCTCCAGCGAGCGCGCCTGCACGCCGGGCGCGGGGGTGAAGCCGGCGTGCACCTCGAACGTCCGGGCGGGCAGCCGGTCGTAGCCGATCATGTCCATCTGGAGGACCGCGGCCAGCGGTTCACCCGGCCCCGCCCGGTCGCGGGCGTAGGCGCGGCTGCCCACGAGCCCGTGCTCCTCGGCGTTGAACAGGACGAAGCGGACGGTGCGGCGGGGCGGGGCCAAGGTGTCGTCCAGCGCCGCGATCGCCTCGACGGCGGCCAGCACCCCGGCGATTCCGCTCGCGTCGTCGTCCGCGCCGGGAGCCGGGTCCCGGCCGGCCCGGTACCCGGGCAGGCGGGCCGCCGTGGAGTCCAGGTGGGCGGTGACGAGGACGACGCCGTCCAGGTCACGCCCGGGCAGCTCGGCCTCCACGTTCTCGAGGTCGCGGCCCTCGTGCCGGAACCGGTGCCGGCGGACGGTCAGCCGCCCGCCGCCGATGCGGTCCAGGTCGGCGACGAGCGTGCTGACGGCGACGGCGTTGTCCGGATGGTGGATGTGCCGGCTGCGGATGACGCCGCCGTCCCCGACCGCCGACGCCACCCCCGCGTACCGCTCGACGTGGCCGGCGAGCAGCCGGTCCTGGACCCGTGCCCCGAGGACCTCCTGCTCCGCGCCGGTGAGCGCGGCCGCCCCGACCGGATCGGCCACGAGGGCCGGCAGGACCGCCTCTGCCGGTGCCAGCAGCGCGGGCGACGGGACCAGCTTGAGGTTGTGCCCGTGCCGGGCGTCGGCGAAGTGCAGCCCCTCCACCGAGGCGCCGGCCGGGACTGCGACGAACAGCCCCTCGCCCGTGGAGGCGAGCACGCCGCGCGCCGGCGGTCCCGCGCCGAGGAACGCCGCCGCGTTGCCCTCGGCGGCGAGGAACCCGGTGCGCACCTGCCGGTCGTCGCGCAGCAGGTAGAGGTCGGTCGTCAGGGGCTCGTCGGCGGCGCCGAGCCGGTCGACCCAGAAGCCCAGGTCGTCGAGCTGCGCGGCGGTCGCCACCGTCGTGACCGCGTAGACGGTGGTGCCGCCCTCCCCCGTCACGTGCGCGGGCAGCACGCGCAGGTCCCGCAGCATCTGCCGCCAGTCCCCGTCGGCCGCCGCCGGCGGCACCGTGACGCGGACGTAGCGCAGCGGCGACTCCTGCTCCAGCAGCGGCAGGGCCAGCAGGGGGTGCGGCGCGACGGTCAGGCCGGCGCGGAGCGCGGACGCACGCTCGCCGGGGTCCTCCCCGACGAAGAGCGCCCGCGAGGACCCCGCGGCGGCGGCCGCCTGCTCGAAGGCCGCCGGCCCGTCCTTCCGGCCGTGCCGCACCAGGGCGCGGTCGAACCGGTCGGCCAGGCCCGCGGCGGCGAGTGCCCGGTCCACCTCGTCCGGGGCCACCGGGCCCGGGTCGGAGAGGATGCCCAGGCGCGCGCCGCGGTCCCGGAGCTCGGTCAGCACGGAGTCGACGAAGGAGTAGGGGGTCAACCGGTCGATCCGGTCGCCGGCGCCCGAGAGCGTCACCGAGGCGAGCGTGTCGCCGATGTCGAAGAGGACCGCCGTCCCGTCCAGCTCGCCCATGCCCGCTCCCCACCTGGTGCCCGAACCGCGTGCACCGTAGGGAGGGCCCCGTCACCGGCCTGTCACGCACTAGGCGCGCCCTAGGCTCGGGCCGTGGAGGTCTGGTTCAACCCGTCCTGTTCCAAGTGCCGCGCCGCGCGCGACCAGCTCGAGGAGGCCGGCGTCGAGTACACGCTGCGCCGGTACCTGGACCGGCCGCCGAGCGAGGCGGAGCTGCGCGCCGCGCTGACCGGCCTCGGACTCCAGCCCTGGGACATCACCCGGATGTCCGAGCCGCTGGCCCGCGAGCTGGGGCTGCCGGACGCCCCCCGGGACGCCGACGCCTGGATCCGCGTCCTGGTCGAGCACCCGCGGCTCATCCAGCGACCGATCGTGCTGACCGACGACGGCCGCGCCTGGGTCGCCCGCGACGACCAGACGCTCACCGAGGTGCTCGCGGCCGCCCGCCGCCCCTGACCGCTCACCCCGCGTCGGCCCAGGACCGGACGACCGCGACGTCGAGCGGGAAGTCGACCGGGAAGTCGCCGAACAGCAGCCGGCCGGCCGTGGCCGCGGCGTGCCGCACCTCCTCGGCGACGTCCGCGGCCAGGTGCTCGGGGGTGTGGACGACGACCTCGTCGTGGAGGAAGAAGACCAGGTGCGGCCGCTCCGCCAGCGATCCGCTCGCGTGAAGGCGCCAGAGCCGGTTGCGGAGATCGGCCAGCCAGCACAGCGCCCACTCGGCGCCGGTCCCCTGGACGACGAAGTTGCGGGTGAACCGGCCCCAGGCGCGCCGCCGCCGGTCCCGCTCCTCCCGCGGGTCCGCCTCGTCCGGCGGGTCGCCGAGTCCGGCCGGCCGCTGCGCCCAGCCGCCGGTCGGTGCCGGGGACCCCCGGCCGAGCAGGGTGTGCACGACCTCGCCGCGCTCGCCGGCACGGGCGGCCTCCTCGACCAGCCCGATGGCCCGCGGGTAGCGGCGGGCCAGCCGCGGCATCATCCGCCCGCTCTCCCCGCGGGTGCCGCCGTACATGGCGCCGAGCATCCCGACCTTCGCCTCGGCCCGGGTCGCGACCGCACCGCCGGCCACCATCCCCTGGTAGAGGTCCGTGGACCGCGCCGCCTGCGCCATCGCCGTGTCCCCGCTCATGCCGGCGAGCACCCGCGGCTCCAGCTGGGCGACGTCGGCGACCACGAACCGCCAGCCGTCGTCGGCGACCGCCGCGGGGCGCACCTGGGTCGGGACCGACAGGGCGCCGCCGCCGGTCGCCGCCCACCGCCCGGTGACCACGCCCCCGGGGAGAAACGACGAGCGGAACCGGCCGTCGCGCACCCAGGTCTCCAGCCAGGTCCAGCCGTTGGCCTGCAGCAGCCGTGACAGCTTCTTGTACTCCAGCAGCGGCGGGACGGCGGGGTGGTCGACCTGCTCCAGGCTCCACGACCGGGTGTCGGTCACCGGCAGCCCCGCCGCCTGCAGCGCCCGCAGCAGCACGCTCGGTGAGTCGGGGTTGAGGTCGGCGGCCCCGAGGGCCGCCCGCACCTCCCCCGCCAGCCGCTCGAGCACCGCCGGCCGCCGGCCGGCTCCCGCCCGCGGTCCGAGCAGCTCGGTCAGCAGCCGCTCGTGGACGTCGGCCCGCCAGGGCAACCCGGCGTGCGTCATCTCCGCGGCCACCAGCGCGCCGGACGACTCGGCCGCCAGGAGCAGGCCGAGGCGCGCCTGCTCCGGAGAGGCGGCGACGGCGGCCTGCTGGCGCTCGTCCTCGGCGACGGGGTCGAGCCGGTCGGCGGGGTCGTCGAGCGGGAAGAGCGCGGAGTCCGCCGCGGTCACCGGCTCCAGCGCGTCCCATCCCGGGGTGTCGTCGGCGGCCAGCAGGGCCTGGTCGACGAACGGCGTCCGCCGGAGGACGGCGTGGGCGAGTCTCAGGTCGGTGCAGCGCTCGACCCGGACGCCGGCCTCCAGGAGCGCCGGGTACCAGCGCGTGGTGTCGTCCCACACCCAGCGGACCGACGGGCCCGCCTCCCGTGTCCGGACGTACGCGGCCAGCTCCTCGGCCGGGAGCCGGCGCACCTCGGTCGCCGTCCCGTCGTCGGCGTGCTCGCGCACCTCCACGGCCGCTCCACGGCGCCGGAGGAGGACACGGGTCACCCGTGCAGTGTCGTCGAGGTCCCCGACAGGACGACGTCGCTAGCGGCCGAGCAGCCCGCGCAGGCGGCGGACCGGCAGCTGGACCGACCACCGGGCCACCCGCCACGGCACGCCGGCCGCGGCGCGGGCCAGGCGCGCGCCCAGGTGCAGCAGGTCGGCGTACTCCGCCGGCCGGGGAGCCGCAGGCGCGGGACGAGGAGCGGAGACGGGCGGCGGGTCGGGCGGCCGCCGGTCGGGGACGAGCAGGTCGACCGCCGTGCGGCGGCGGGGGCCCCGCAGCGAGTCGAACGACGGGATGGGGGGCGCGAGCGGCGACTCCGTCTCGGCCGGCCGGGGCTCCGTGCCCGTCACCGGCGACGGACTCGGGTGCGGCTCGGGGACGACGAGCCGGATCGCCGCGATCAGGCCGGTGCCCAGCCCGGGGACCGCGGCCAGCTCCCGCCGGGTGAGCGCCGCGAGGTCGTCGACGCGGGTGACGCCGGCGCGGGTCAGCGCGGTCACCGCCCGTCCCGGCAGGCCCAGGTCGGCGATCGTCCGCGCAGGGGCGGGCCCCGTCGACCTGGTCGGCATGGCATCCGACCCTAGTGCCGCCGCCCGGCCGGCGATCGCCCGAGCCGGGCGGCCCGCCCCGGACGGACGCCACGCCAAGCCGTTCCGGCGTGTCGTGTGACGCACCGGACACGGGAACCGGCGCGTTCAGCGACGACCAGCCCATTCCCGATCCGCGTGTCGAGTGTGACCGGCGACACGGCGACAGTCGACATGACCGGTCGTAGCGTTTTGGCTGCGCTCAGCAAACAAGTGAGCGTGGCGCCGGTCCGCCAAACCCTGCCCACCGGCTGTCCTCCGAAGAACTCCGGGCAGGGGTGGGGGACCCACGTCCACGGCGCGCCGCGCGCGCCTCGGGGTGAAGCCGCGCACCGCGGCCGGGCACCGATCGTCCGAACCCGACAGCTCACCTCGCCGGCGGCGATCGGAGATCACCCATGCCCAAGCACCGCGCGCCTCGCTATGTCCGCACCAAGAAGGTCCTCTCCCGCGCCCCCGTCGCCGCCGGCGCCACCGTCGTCGGGATCGGCGTCCTGAGCTCCCCGGCCCACGCCGGCTCCACCCACGACTGGACCGGCGTCGCCGAGTGCGAGTCGGGCGGGAACTGGGGCATCAACACCGGCAACGGCTACTACGGCGGCCTGCAGTTCAGCCCGGCCACCTGGGCGGGCTTCGGGGGCACCGACCTCGCCCCCCGCGCCGACCTCGCGACCCCCGCCCAGCAGATCGAGATCGCCGAGAAGGTGCTCGCCGGTCAGGGCATCGGCGCGTGGCCGACCTGCGGCAAGCTCCTGGCCGACGGCACCACCGCGGCCGCCGCGGCGCCGGCACCGGCTCCGGCCGCCGCGCCGGCACCGG